>DMNE01000500.1:0-12181 GCA_003453735.1 Nitrospiraceae bacterium
CTTCCATTCCTCGATAAGTTTAAACGCGCTTCCATCAGCAACCTCCTGGTAGACAGTGCATTTACGGAAACCCTCCTCTTGTTTCAATCTTCCCTGGAGTGACCGTATCGCTTGGAGAAACTTCACCTTTGCCCTGAACAGCCTTAAACGAGACCGTGACTTTATTCATTGCTATCCTCTTCCCTCGCCTGGAACTTTTCGCTGGCGATAGAAACACTATCGAAGAGTATAGTCCGCAAATGGCATGCCCATAAAGATTTTATGGGAAAAGAATGTGCAACGAGCCGGTTATAGGGGAGTTTTTAAGAAGAAAGACTCTTTAAGGAAACGGCCGAGGACCTGTTACTGCCACGATATATCGCAGTTGCCATAAAATATCGCGGGCGCGGGGCAGGAAAAGTTATGCTTTTCTTGGTTTTTGAATGCCTAGTTTTTTCATCCGGCTGCGAAGGGTGCTAGGTTTTAATCCCACCATCTCCGCAGCGCCGTTCGNNCGTTGGAGTTGTATGAGCAACCCCAACAGGATCTGCAAGCTGCAAAACATTGCCTCGAGTCAAAATTACTGCGCGTTCAATGACATTTTCAAGTTCTCGTATATTCCCCGGCCAGGGGAAGTTTTCCAGTGCCTGCATAATTCTGGGCGGGATCTGTGTAATGGTCTTCCCCATTTTAGTGCTGTGTTTTTTCATAAAATGCAGCACGAGCAACGGAATGTCGTCCTTCCTCTGTTTCAGCGGCGGCATNNCACGTTCAGGCGATAAAAAAGATCTTCCCGGAACCGTCCCGCCTGGATCTCTTTCTTAAGATCACGGTTTGTCGATGCAATGATCCTGACGTCCACTTTGACCGTGAGGGGACTGCCCAGCTTCTCGAATTCCCCGTCTTCAATGACCCTGAGCAATTTTGCTTGGAGTTCGAGCGGAAGATCCCCGATCTCATCGAGAAAAATGGTTCCTCTGTTGGCAAGATCGAACCGGCCGACCTGGGATGCGTGAGCACCAGTGAATGCCCCCTTCTCCCTGCCGAAGAGCTCGCTCTCGATGAGGCCTGCCGGAAGTGCCGCGCAATTGACCATTACCATCGGCCGATCCCGGCGGTCGCTCGCCTTATGGATAGCTCGTGCCACCATTCCTTTCCCTGTCCCGGTCTCTCCAGTGATTAAGACTGTGCTGTCTGTGGGAGCCACCTGTTGGACCCGGAAGAAAACATATTTCATGGCATCGCTCTGACCGATCATGTTCGCAAATTCAGCGTCCATATTCATTTCTTCCCGAAGATAAATATTTTCAGCCTCGAGCTGATCTTTAAGATTCTTGATTTCTTCGTAAGCCTTCCTGATCTCCTCTTCCGCCCGTTTGCGCTCCGTGACATCTATATCAACCCCGCGATAGCACATCAGATTACCTGCCTCGTCCAGCACCGGAATCCCGCTGGCCTCCAGATGCACAATCTTTCCGTCTTTGCTTACATTTGGATTCGGCAAAGCCCGGAATGGCTGCTTAGCCCTGAACACTTGGAAGGCCTCTGCTTTTAACCTTTCGCGGACATCCGGAGCAAACAGGTCGTAAAAATATTTTTTCCCGATCAGTTCATCGGCACTGTAACCCAGTATCTTCTCTATTGACGGGTTTGTGTAAGAATAGAGGCCATTGGCGTCAACTTCCCAGATGAAATCGCAAATGTTTTCGGCTACATGCCTAAACCGCTCCCGGCTCTGCTTTAGCTCATCTTCGACATTCTTGCGATCGGTAATGTCTATGCTCGCACCCATCAAGCGGGCCGGTTCTTCCGGCGTTGAAGGATAAGGCCTACTCCGGGAGAGTATCCAGTGGGCGTCTCCGTAAGGACGTACAACGCGGTATTCAACGCTGTTATCCCTTCCCGACTCCATGGCCTCTTCCACAGTCCGGCGAAGCCTTTCCCGATCCTCGGGATGAACAACATTCAAAAAGCTTTCAAGGGTCATCTCGCTGTCCGGTGGAAAACCAAACATCTCCTTGGTCCTCCCCGTCGCCCATATATGACCGGAGTCCATTGCAAGACACCACAGGCCCACCGCGGCTGACTCCGCAGCCAGACTCAGCCGCTCATCGCTCTCACGTAACGCCTGATCTACACGTTTGCGCTCCAAAGCATTCACAAATATCTCGCCCAGAAGACGGAGGCGGGGGATATAATCTTCCGGCCACGAGCATTCACGGCAGACTGCATTGATGGCAAGAACGTAATCAGCGGGCCCGCCTATGAGGATGGGGATGGTCGTGGCTGATTTAATTCCCCATGCACGATAGGTTTGCTTGTCAGTGTCTGCCTCAGGAGGAAGATCATCAGGGGTCTTGAAAAAAACAACCTCATGGCGATCTAACAGTTGACTGGCGGCCCATGGAAACAGATTCATGGGCAGGTCAGTCTTTTCCGGAACGAGCGGGATACCTTCAGCATAGGCGACATAGGCGATCTGCCAAGATTTCCGGTCTGACGATGTCTTAAGCAGAGCGCAGCGGTCGACCCCGAAAAAGTCGAGGACCTGTTTCAGCGCACGATTGATCTCTGGATCCGTTTGATCAGGAAGTATGTTCGCAAACCGGGCCGAGACTTCGAGGAGTAGTTCCTCGAACCTCAGCCTTTCCTCCAACTGTAGTCTGCTTTTCTTTTGATGCAGGAGACTGGCAAAAAAATCGACGATCAGCTGGAGTTTCCGCACGACCTCATCGGGCCAGGAAGTTTCGGCGCGCAGACTCGCAAAAACTAGGGCACCGACGACCCTTCCACCGATTTTCAGGGGCAGAGAGATAAGGGCTTTTCTCCCGCTGGCGCGAAAAAACTCCTTGTCCTTCTCTGCCTCTTGAGGCAAGTCGTCCACACGGGAGACCATGACGATCTTGCCGAGGACCGATTGCTGGTGAACCCATGGTACACCCTCGGTTCCTGGAGAGACCGGCAATGGCAAGCCCCGCGGGACCGTCCAGGAATGAGAGGGCAAAGGTCGCGCCGCATCATCCCCCCATTGGACCAGGAGCCCCTGATCAAGGCCGAGGAATTCGGCGATCCGCCGGATTGAATTCTCAATTTCCGTGTCTATCTGATCGTCCGACACGTTGGGAAAGCGTGCCAACAAATCGGAAATGAGCGCCTCGAATGCTTCCTCACGCCGCCGCTTAGTTCTCCTGCGCCCGTCAAACTCGTTCCCCGGGTCCCAAGCGGCTTTGCGCACATCGGTTATTTCATCCACGATACTCCCCACCGTCGGCGCGTTCAGCTNNATTCAGCCTGAGTTTTCCCTTTAAGAGGATTGAGCCGACACGCGCGCTCATACACAAGCAGAAATTGCTTAATCCCACTCATGGTTTCTTTGGCAATAGTTGAGGAATAGTATCTTCGCCATCTGTCCATGCTTTGTTTACCCGTGAAAGCCCACGCCTACGCTTTCGTTACTATTATTTAAATTATTCAGTATCTAAATTATACAGGTTTTATGAAAGTTTTTGAACCATCGGAACCTAAGACTTTAAGACTGCGACTAAGTTGATTTGGGAGCCGTTGACAACAAAGAAAATCCGGCGACGCCTGCAATTGCCGATGCAGCGAGGATAGCGATTTTTGAGTTTCTTACCAGTTCAGGATCAGCGAATGCAAGATTCGCTATGAAAATTGACATGGTAAAACCGATTCCTGCCAGCGCGCCAGCTCCCGCGAGATGTCGGAAAGTTATGTCATCAGGGCGTCGGCACAAGCCCGTTTTTATAGCGATGAAACTGGACATGATTACGCCTAAAGGCTTCCCAAGAACAAGCCCTGCAAGGATTCCGGCAGCATTGGTTTCTCTTAGCGCTAAATACCAACCTGGAACAAGGACGATATCAGTATTGGCGAGTGCAAAAACAGGAAGGATCAGGTAAGAGACTGGTTTATGCAGCAAATGCTGGAGCCTGTAAGAAGGACAAAGTTTTTTATCTCTGTCGAAGGGAATAGCAAACGCAAGTAATATGCCCACCGTAGTCGCGTGAACCCCTGATTTAAGCATGAAATACCACATGACAATACCAGGAAGGATATAGAAAACCAGATTGTGTATTTTTGAACGGTTCAGAATCATGAGTACAACAAAAATCATTATTGCAACCCCAAAGTAGAAGAAGGAAAAATCCTGAGTGTAAAAAAGTGCTATCAGAATTACCGCTCCTAAATCATCGATTATCGCTACGGCTACCAAGAAAACCTTGAGTGAGGGAGGAATTTTATTGCCGAGCAAAGAAAGTACGCCTAAAGCGAACGCAATGTCGGTTGCCATAGGTATACCAATTCCAGCTTGTGATGAAGTCCCGATGTTGAGCGAGAGATGGAAAAGTGCCGGCATTATCATGCCGCCGAGAGCCGCACATATGGGCAGGAGGGCATTCCTTAGCTCTGCGAGTTCGCCGTCATAAAGCTCCCTTTCGATTTCAAGCCCCATGAGGAGAAAGAAAATGACCATCAGGCCATCATTGATCCAATATTCCACACTGTAATTCAGATGAATGTGCATGAATGAGAGGTCAAGATAACGATGCCAGAAGTGCAGGTAATACTCTCCAAACGACGAATTCGCGATGAGGAGTGACAGTATCGTACACGCGATGAGGATCAGACCACCAGTCTTTTCACTTTTGAAGAATTCGGAAAATATCTGCGAGAGATTCATGTTTATTTTAAGTTTCGAAAACTCGTTTGACTGGCCAGCTTTCGATTACCTACCTCTTAACTAGTATGTTCAGCACCCAGACGTAGAGCGCCGAAAGTGCCAGTTGACAAAGGGTGAGCGGTACGCCGTAGCGCAGAAATGTCGCGAATTTGATAGGCTTTCCTTCGGCCGCACAAATGCCTGCGCTGACAACGTTGGCGGAAGCGCCAATGAGGGTAGCGTTGCCCCCCAAGGTCCCCCCAAACATCATCGCCACAAAGACAGGAATAGTTGCAGAAGGCCATTCCCTAAAAGAGGCTCCCAGCGCATACTCAGGAACAATCTCCGCCACCACCAGATAGCCCTTGATGAGAAGCAGCATGGCGGCTACCACCGGGATGTTGGCTATGAGACTCGAGGAGAGACCGACAAAGGCCAGCATCACTAGGCCGACGAGGAGAAGGTCCGTGCCAAACCATGCGAATAGGTTGCGGGACATGCTCCCCAGTATGCCTGTCTTGGAGAGCGCCTGGACTAAACAGAACAGACATGCGATGAATATCAGCGTCTTCCAATCAACATCCTTCAGCACTTTGTCGACCGGTTCGACTCGTGTGCCATAGACGGCCAAGAGAGCAAGGGAGGCAGCGATAATCGCGACCGATGGGGGCACGATCTTTAAAGGCAATCGGTCACCGAACACGAAAAGCAGGACCATGATAACAAGGACCCCCATTGTGCAGACAAAGAGGACAGGTCTCTGGATCGGTTTCAACTCCAAGGGAGAAGGCAGGGGTTGCCGGACTCTCCACACATGACCCATTACCAACGGCATAAGTGGCACCAACGCGAGGAGCGACAGCAGGCCTCCTAAGCTGACTTTTTTCAGGTACTGCACAAAAGTTAAACCTATCGAACTGCCGATCAGGAATGTGGCCGGATCGCCGACCAGGGTGAGCAGGCCGGCCGAATTGCTGATGATAGCGGTCAAGACCATAGGGGCGACGAAGTCGACCTCCAACGCGATAGCGACACGAATGATGATCGGGGCGAGCAGGATCACCGTGGTGGCATTCGGCAAAAAGGCGCACAATGGTGCGACCAACATGAAAAGTCCCAGGATATATCTCTTGCCACTTCCTTTAGTCAAGCGCAGAAACTTGGTACCGACGTAATCGAAGACACCTGTTGGGACGAGCGAACGGGCGACTACCATTCCACCGAAGAGCAAGGCCAGCGGCCCCCCTCCTTTCTCGAGCACAGCAATCGTGTCTTCCCTGGTGAAGATGCCTGCCACGATCAAAACGCTCACTCCCAGCATGGACGCAAGCGCCATGTCGATCAGGTCAAAAGCGATCGCCACGATCACTGCGCCAAACACTATGAAAGTAATGGTTACTTGCAGCTCAGACATGCAGATGCTCCGGGCCTATTGTACCGGTCTTAGAAAAACACCAAGCTCCGGCAGCGTGAATGTTACCGAAAAGGCGGCGCATACATCAAGCCTCCTTTTGTCCAGAGTCCGTTGATGCCCCTGTCAATCTGAAGTGCGCTCTGGCGGCCAATGTTTCGCTCGAATATCTCTCCGTAGTTTCCGCCACTCTGAATTACCAACATGGTCCAGTCGGGAGAGATGCCCAGGGCCTTTCCGAACCTGCTGCCCGCTCCCAAGAACCGCGCCGCATTCGGATTGGTTGTCGCGTTTCTTGGAGCACGCACGTTGTCTTTGGTTATGCCAAGCTCCTCAGCCTCGATCAGCGCGAAGAGGACCCATCTGACGATCGTGAACCATTCCTCATCACCACGCTTCACGACCGGACCCAGTGGCTCCTTGGAGATGACATCAGGCAGGATAAGCAAACGCTTCTTCCCCTCGGCGACCCCCGCGCGCACCGATGCCAGATCCGACTTGTCAGACGTGTACGCCTGGCATCGGCCCGCAAGAAATGCTTCCTTGACTTCCGAAAGGTGTTCGAGGACAAGCGGCTTATAGCGAATTCCACGTTGCCCGAAATAGTCCGACAAACCTTCCACGTGTGTAGTTCCCTTGACGACGCAAATAGTGGCCCCTTTCAGGTCTGAGATCCGCCGGACCTTGCTCTTCGCCGGTACTATAAAAGCCTGCCCGTCGTAGTAGAGGGTTCCGGCAAAGTTAACGCGGAGTAAACTCTCGCGTCCCAGTGTCCACGTCGTGGCACACAGGAGGAGGTCTATATCACCTGATAAGAGCGCCGGAAACCGGGCTGCGGCGGACAGCGGCACAAAGGTGACTTTTTCGGAATTCCCCAGAACGGCAGCCGCCACCGCCCGGCAGAAGTCCACCTCCAAACCTGCCCATCGTCCGTTCTTGTCCTTGGCGGAAAAACCGATCAGTTCCTCGCTGACACCGCAGCGGACAACCCCTCTTGACCGCACGCGCGCAAGAGTCTCGCCTCCCCAACTCATACTCGGAAGAAGCGCGAGCAAAGCAGTGCACGCAGCGAGGACCATCCATGAGCAGATTTGCCGTTGTTTTATGACATACATAAGCTCTTTCTATCTTTACCGTCCAAACATGATTCACTGTCTCTGCAAGGCCTCTTCAGCATCCGCAGCTCAGTAGAATGATCCCGAAGAGCTATTACATTCTCTCAAAAAACATACGGGAAGTAAAGGGGGAAAATTCTATTGAACATCAAAAGTGTCAGAAAAAGCACCGCACTGTTAGATTTGCTGATGGACATCAACAGTTAAGAATAAGTATAGAAGAAAAGGATAAACAAAGCGGCCTAATGAAGACCGTTAAATCGATAATGTCAGGAAAGAATAAAAAAACACCATCTGCTTTATTGAGGGGGCATTCCGAATTTTCTCTCATGATTATTGGGAATGATACCTTCCTGCATGAGTCCCTCTTCGAGAATAGCCAGAACGGCTTTTTGCCTGCTGACTGACACGGGAAGCTCCCCGAGAAGCTGCAAGATCCGGTCAGCATAGAGGGAGGCAAGTCCTAATGCTTCATCTAACAACGAACCTTCCGGCAACAAGCCATGGGCTTCCAACACCGTCCTTACATCATTATCGCCGGGCTTCCAGTCTGTATCCATTTCCTGTTCCTGCTAGAAGGTAGCTATCGAGCAATTAGCGCGACGCTTTTTCATAGTGCATCCCTTCTTAACAGGTGGCGCACTAAAAACGTTGTCAACATAGACACGCTATCATCTAATATATTGAAGGGCGACTGCGTGTCCAAGTTCCACGACATACTGAACATTTTTCACTCACCATTAGCGTTTGCCGCTTTATCCGGCGCACCATCAGAGACCCATACCTTGAGAAGCGTGTAGGTAACTGCAAGCGCCACCGGACCGATAAAGAGCCCGACAATGCCGAATGCGAGAAGGCCTCCGATCACGCCGGCAAAGACCATTATCATCGGCAGATTTGCCCCTTTTTTGATGAAAACAGGGCGGATGATGCTATCTACCGTACCGGCTAAAATCGTCAATACGAGCAGGACGGTCCCCCACAGTGCTCCGCCCTTCATGTAGAGCCAAATTACCGCTGGGACCAACACAAGGGTCGGGCCAATCTGTGCCAGACAGAACATGAACATCACCGCAGTCAGCAGCCCCGCCGCAGGCACGCCGGTAATTGCCAGGCCGATACCTCCTATGGTCGCCTGAATGAGCGCTGTCAAGACAATCCCAAGCGCCACTCCCCGGATCGCCTTAGCGGCAAGAACAGAAACCGCTTCCCCCTGCGGTCCGGCCAGGCGTCGGGCAAAACTCAAGATCCCCGCCGTCGCAATTTCTCCTTTGGCATACATAATAGCCGAGATTATAACGGTCAACAAGAAATCAATCATCAGCATGCCGATGCTACCGGCATGTGCCAGGAACCACTGCAGGGCCTTCCGGGCGTAGGGAGCCGCCATGGCCGAACGTTCTTCAGGGCTGAGAGCGGCGAACTCCCTCCACTGGGCAGAGAGCCTTCCGCCGGCCACAGGAATGCGTTCGAGCCATTGCGGAGGAGACGATATGGTCAACGTATCCAACGACTTGATTCGTTCAGCGATGTTATCTGCATTATCGAGTATGGTAAAAACGGCGAACGTCAGCGGAATGAAGACAACTAGCATGAGTGCAAGTGTCATTGCCGCTACGGCGAGTCCCCGTCGTCCCGATAGCCATGTCTGGAGCTTTAACAGGACCGGCCACGTTGCCACTACGATCAGGAATGCCCAGACAATGGAGATAAGGAAAGGGCGCAAAAAATTAGTTTCAGAAAATTACGGGGCGAGAGCTGCATCCTTCCCTTCCCTTAACACTCCATCCCGTTTCCATTGATCGTCTTCAGCCTTCTCCTTCTTTTCCCGCCTCTCAGGCCGCGTTCTGAATCTTCGGAGGGCTGTGAGCTGATCGGCGTGACAACGGCTGTTTGTTTGGTCGAAAGGCCACTTGCGCAAGCTGTACGCTCTTGGTCTCTCCATTGACCTGCACTTCAGTCCGCTGCTGGTAAGAATAACCGGTGAGGGCCTGCATGCTCTGGCCCATTTGCTTGCTTATGGCTGTTAATAAATCCTGGTTCCCCTGAGCACAAGCCGGTGCAACTCTCAACACAAACATAGTCAGGAGCAACAAGGGAATGAACCGCAAAACATACATATATTTCATCTGGTGAATTTCTAATTTCTTCTTTATCAAGATGTCCTCCTTAGAGCGCCACCGCAATACCTCTTTCCTTTCGTAATGATGACTCTCCCAATAATACCTTCATCTAGACTGGATAGCAAATCTGCTCTCTATGAACATTACTTTTATATTGAACAATCATCACAAGCTGAACCTCTGTTGAACACGTGGAGTAACCGCTAGTTAATGACCGCCCGCCGCAGAGGAAGATCTCTCCACATGTGGAAAAGGTTTCGAGGTAAATAGTTCACCTCCGAGTCCCCAAAATCACGATTGGCTTTCTAAAACGTAACCGTAAGTTGGGCACCCAATACGACGGCATTCCTGACATTGCTGCTACCACTCGGCTTCATCACATACTGGAGGTCGGGTGTTACGGTGAGCCAAGGTTTTAAAGTGATACGATAGTTAGTCTCGATCACCGTCTCGCCCGATGTTTGCGGTATGTATGCACTGAAACTTCCGTAAATAACTCCCAGCGAAGCAATGTCCTTCCCGCGACTAGGGATGAGCCCCTGGTAGCTTAACCCGCCACCCAAGAAATAAGGCATGCTGCTGACGCTTGGTTCGGGCGATACAGCGGCTTCTCCCCACATAGTCAAGCCTTTCTGGCTGCTGGAATCTCCCTCCCGGTAGACCATCTGCTGAAACATGGCATATAGACTGTAACTACCGCTCACTGTGCCGTCGGGACTACTCAGGCTGCTGAAATTATTGCTATCGTAAAAACCACCGATCATGTATTCGCCAGGCAACCCAATGTCCCCCTGGGCTTGGTTGTGTAAGTAACTGACCTGCGCAACGGTCAGCACACCCGTATTGCCCTGCTGGAAGGCAAAGTTGACCCCGTTATCGTTCCCTGCGGCAGCATAGGGATTCGTATTATAAATGCCCGCTGCCACTTGTATGGTCGGGGTCAAGTTGTAAATCGCTTGGGCACCCCACTCTACACCAGGAGGACTGGCCGTAAATGTCAAGTCGTTGATACCGAGGGAGCCGGGAACGGCGTTGATACCCCCATTGATATAATTGTTAAACACGGGCAGTGCGGCAAATGTGCTGGCGGGGGCCAAACGGCCGACGGCGATGGTAAGCGCACCGTCAAAGAACTGCTGCTGCAGATACATCTGCTGCAGACTGATGCTTCCTCTTCCGGTGAATGAGCTTTGGACTGTGAACTCATTCCCGACATACTTTTCCGAGAGGTTCTGGCCCGATGAGTAAGCGGCCCCTACGTTGAAAGAGAAGCCCGGGATACCCAGGAGCTTGTGAAGATCCCATGTAATCAAAGCTTCCAGCGTCCCAGCATACGTGAATCCCTGACTTTGGCCACCGCTTGGATTGCCCATGAACTGAGCAGTATAAGAATGTATCGACGTAATTCCGAGGCTGGCCAGTTTGGTTCGATATCCCGCCCAATCTTGAGTCAAAGTTTCTTTGATAGCGTTAAACCGCTTTCCTACGCATATGAAAGGAAGGTTGCGAGGACTAGCGGGTGTGGCACAGAGGAAGGAACTGTTATCAGTTGCCGTCAGATCTTGCGCAGAGCCTGCTGGATCCTGCGAAGTTTCTATTGAGTCCTGAGCCATAGCGGGAATGGTGATGCTGATGGTAAGAGCAAGTGTAAAGAGACATAGTACAGTTGCCATCCAGGACCAGCCAGCACAGCATTCCATTTCATTTCCTGATCTTGCTAGCAAGATTCTGCTTCTCGTATGCATCCATCACTTCCCGGAGAGTCGAATAGAAGGCGTCTTTTCCGATTAGGTCGGTAAGTTCGAATCTGTCCAGCTCGGCAAGGACTGTGTCGTCGACAACATTGGCGAACACAAGTCGGATCCCCTTCTCCTTCAGGATACCGTAGAGCGAGCGCAAAGTTGCGGCCGCCGTGAAGTCCACACCGGCCACCGCGGATGCTTCAATACAGAACCACGACAAAGGGGGTTGAGCCCCATTGGCGAGATCCACAACCTCTTGCGAGAGCCGGTCAGCGTTGGCGTAATACATGGTGTGGGTGAAACGATATACCATGAGACCGGGCTGGAGTTGCACAGGAGCTGTCAGAGGCGCTAGCTGCCAGCCGCCCATTTGATCGGCTGCGACTATGGCATTCTTCGGCTGGTAGCTCCGCCGCACGTGGTCCACAAGTGACAGCGCCATCGCAAGGAGTATGCCCTGCTCGACGCCGACCGTGACCACCACAATGGCCGTAATCAGCGCAACCCAGAATTCCGTTGGGCTCTGGATCCAGATCTTCCGCATCTCCTTTATGTCAATCAATTCCACGCCGATCAGGAAGACCACCGCGGACAGAACAGCGCCCGGCATGTGAGCCAGCGGACCTGTCAGGAACAGCAGCACTATGAGGACGATGAGGCTCGTCGCGACCTGCGATAACTGGCTGCGACCGCCGGCGCTGTCGACCATCTGGGTNNGGGCTTCCGTTCACCACAAAGGTCCCGGACAATGCAGCGCCAATGTTGGCGATGCTGAGACCGACCAAATCCACGTTCTCGCTGAAACGTTCGTTGTAGCGGGCTGCGTAAGCCCTCGAGGTCGCCGCGCTCTGTGCCAGAATTACTACAAACATCGCGAAAGCACCGGGAAGCAGCGTCAGGACGAGACTCTTGTCCATGTGGACGTCAGGCAGACCGATTTTTGGCAGGCCGCTCGGAACCGCGCCAAGCACGTGCACCCCGTGGTCTGTCAGATTGAATACCGAACTGACTACGGTAGCGCCAATCACCGCGATCAGGGCGCCGGGAATCTTTTTCGATATCTTCTTTGAGCCGACGATGACCACGAGTACGGCGACGGATATGGCCAAGGCGTAAAGATTCGTCTGTCC
>DMNE01000500.1:12200-15007 GCA_003453735.1 Nitrospiraceae bacterium
CCCTGAAATCTCACCGGCAGCGACCTGGACTCCGACGCCGGTCAGGAAGCCGGTTAAGACGGTACGCGAAAGGAAATCCGCCAAAAACCCCAGACGAACAATGCGTGCGATGATCAGGAAACCCGCCGACAGCAACGCCAGGGCACCCGCCATAGCGAGCCACTCAGCAGACCCTGATGCAGCCATCCCGGTGAGGGTACCGGCGAGAATGGCTGCCGTTGCAGAGTCGGCGCCCACCACCAGGTGCCGGGATGACCCGAAAAGCGCAAAAAGGGTCATGGGGATTAGGATGGTGTAAAGGCCGGTAATCACCGGCGTACCCGCGATCTTTGTGTAGCCCATTACCTCAGGGATAGAAAGCGCGGCCAGCGTGATGCCTGCGATGATATCGGTCGGCACCTGGGATGGCTTGACGGGAAGGATCCCCTGAAAAATTGGCAGCCACATCCCTTTTTTCTCTGCATTCCCTCTAGTCATTGTACCCCCTGTTCATTTCTGAAAGCCGCGTGGTCAAGCCGAGTCTCTCTGAATAGGGCATCTCCGTTGATCCGCTGCCCATCCGGGTCTTGCCCGCGTCTCTCAGCAACATTATGGATGAAATGGCCCATCGTATTCCTCCTTCACGCTGTCCCTCCTGTAGGTCCTGCATTCCGGATACCCTGAGCAGCGGAACCAGACAACGGCACCTTCTAACTTATAACGGTTCATATGCCTTCCGCACGCCGGGCAACCCGGTTTGCCTTAACCGTTGCTCTCGAAGAACTTTAGGTAAACTGTTTCCCGCACATCATACAGAGAAATCTCTGCTTGCCTGTCCATGCCTTCCCATATTTATAGAGGGCCTCACTCTCGCACCAGGGACATTTGATCTCGCCCGCTTTTGTTTCCGCCCTGCTCGTCATTTTCTCACGGAAATACGACCTCTATATGAAGAAACGACCGCCGGACCTTTATCCTCCCGGCTAAGAAGGCGGAATGCTGTTAGCTCCACTTTGTTGGGCATCAGTTCTGCGCGACCCCCACACAGGTGGAGTCAGCAGGAGCCCCTCTGCCCCGGTTTCCTAGTCTGTCCTTCCCCCAGCCATCCCATACGCTTAAACAGTAACAAGGTGAAAGTTAACAGTGCCAGAAACAAGCCGACGCCAAAGACAAGAAAGCGTTCCAGTGACTCCATGCGGTTAATCATCCATTGAAAGTTCATTCCGAAGAAGCCGGTCAGAAAAGTCAGCGGCAGAAAAACAGCAGAGATTATTGTCAGGCGGTTCATGACTTGTGACTGTCTGTTGGAGACACTCGTCCCATAGTTCTCCATGGCTTCGTTCGTCCTCTGACTGAGGTCCTTGATTTTGTCCATAAGGTCGGAGATGCGCTCTGCGTAGTCACGAAAATACTCAGCCTGCTCACTCATTCCGTGCACTCCCCCGATTGCAAGCGCGAAGTCCCTTACCCGTTCGTATTGTGGCTCCCAGAGCCTGTGCAGTGACCACATCTGCTTACGCAGCTCGGAGAGTTGCTGAAGCTGTGCCACCTTCGGCTCCTGCAGGACTTGGTCCTCCAACTGGCCGAGTAACTCGTCAGTATGTTCGAGCAACGGGTCAAAACTGGCCATCAATTCATTCAGTATGATCAAAACCACTTCCGCATGGCTAAATGCGACCTTTCCCGTTAAGGCCCTACACATGGCGCGTGCGCGGTCCATTGAGTCGCCTGCACCGGCATGCACGGTCAGAAGCCACGATGGCGTGTTCAGGAGATGTCCCTCAATCGGCAGACCGGAATCTCCTACGGCAAATGTTGAGACACGGAATTGCTGGCCGTCCACCTCGAATCTGGCCCGCTGACCGAAGCGCGGGAGCCAGGAGCTTGTCGGCTCGGGAATCCGAAGAGCGGCCGTTACCGTCTGGATCTCTTCCGCCGATGCGCCGTCCATGTCGAGCCAGAAAAAGCTATCTGTCGGAAGGCGCTGCGTAAGCTCGCCAATCCCGACCTGGAAGACCCCTTTCTTTTCATCAAACACCGTTGCGTTCATGGCCACACCCCCTGTATCTTGATGCATACCTGCTCAAATAGTTCGGACAGTTCAGATGAAAAGAACTGCCGCTTACGGGCACCCTGTTCCTATGGCTGCACACACCGCGTTCCGCTCCGTGAACCTAAGCCTCAGAGAACCCCTCTTCAACAGTTTTCACTACCGTCCTCGCAAACTCTACATCTGGAATGTCTGGGCTATAGCAAATGACTACAGAAGCCGCACCGATACTAATACGAATACTCGTGACATTCTCCAATGACTCCAGAAGTGATTGCAGACGATTCGCGTAAGTCTTATCTGTCTTCAATCGCAGAATCCCCAATCGGATGCGTCCCCGGGTCTGGTGTAGGATTCTGGCCACAGCTGGCTGCACTGGGGATACCCAGGCATAGGCTCCTCTGATCCTCGCTTTCTTGCGCTCCCCGATAGAAATGCGAAACCCTTCCTTGCTTTCCAGGTATGCGAGCAACTCCACAAGGAGATTCTGCAAGACTGCCAATCGTTCTTGTCCCTCCAAGGTCTCAGTCGTATCAGCCCGGTCAACAGCCGTTAGGGTATAGCAGACGGCCTTGCTCTGAAACAACGGGGCGTGTTTACTTTGTTCGTCACCGAGCTCTTGCTCGAACTGATAAAGCGGGATTGACTCGAATACGGGGAGAACGGCTGTGGCTTCCCCTACACGCCGTACCACAGCATTGCCCAGGGCAACCCTCTCGTCAATTCTGAAGCGGAAAGCATCTCCCGGAAACTTGCTTCGACTTTCGAAGGTTTCCCC
>DMNE01000500.1:15042-24870 GCA_003453735.1 Nitrospiraceae bacterium
CCGGGTACTCCTTCTTATAACAAGCCAGTTCGTCTTCCTCAAGAATGCTATAGAGTCGCGACTGTAATTCTTCCATGGCGAGAAGAAGAGAATTTACGTACAGAGCAGCCTCCTGGTCGCGCTTGAGCTGCCTCTCCTTTTGCTGATCCTCGCTCCAGGTCCAAACGGACCAGACTGCTGCAGCCAATGCTGATAAAACGGAGAGAATTTCCATGGGATCCATACCCGCCCTCCCTTAGGCCAAAGATAAACCGCATAATACTTCTATAGCATATTCAGCGAGCTCATACAATCGCTTCTTCATATCTCCTATTAGATAGTAAGTATCCAAGTTGTGGAGCTTCACTACCGCAGGGGTGTCCGGTTGACCACTGCTACCAAAGGAGCGACCCAGATCTACTGGCCGAGATGTGCGAGGGTGTTGTGCAGCGGAGCACTGGAAATCTTGATCAACCCCCTGTACAGTTAGTCCAACTCCAGAATCAGAGAGGTGAACAGGCCGAAGCTGAAAAAGATGAAGGTGAGCCAGCAAACCAACAGCACGAGGAGCGGCATCGGGAGCAAGTCCTGCCCGGGGACCCTCAAAGCGGTTTGCCCAGGGATGAAGGAACGGAATTGCAGCGAGACCACTTTTTGCGGCAATACCCTCAAAATCTTGCATCCGCCGCCGTAGCTCAGTGCCCTGTTGGCAAAGCGATACACCGAGCATCCCATGGCCGAGCAGAAATAAAGCTTCTGGATCGCCCGTAACAAGACAACACGCGGCTGGGTCATTTGGGAAACCTTTGAATTCGGATTGATTACTCTTGCTGAGCACAAGCATTACTATTTCTCTCAATCAGTCCTTTAGCTGCCCCGACGGGGAGCTCATCCTGCGAAATAGCCCATCGCGATCGCTATCAAAAGGGTACAACTTCACTACGGTGATCCGCTTGGCCAGAAAACCGCAAGCTATGGTTGCCGCAAAGGCGCAGAAATCAACAACTTCATGGCCAGACGCGTGAATCTGGGCGACCAGTTCCTCCTTCAATTCAAGACTGCCTTGATCTGTCGCAATCCCTACACGCATGATGATTTCTCCTTCAGGAAACTGTCCACTATTTCTGCGAGGAAAGCATGCTTGGTTTCCTCGCTGGGTTCCCCTCCTTAAGAAGCAAGTCGCTTGCCATCGCAAAAATAGTGCATATTTATTACACTAAGTCATCTTCATACAAGAGTTTTCCTGGACGCAGAAAAAGTCTGCAAAGGAGTTCTTCGGTGGCGATATTTCGGTAAGCCTACCGATATTTCGACAAACTTCCTCGTCCCTCCTAGGTAGCGAGTCGCCTGATCCCCAGTTTCTTCATCTTCGACTGCAGCGTTTGCACTTTCCCCGCAGCTCACCTGGCATTCTGCCGTTCTTCCTTTGCTCCGTCCCCTTTCCCTGGAAACAATGGTGTGAATATTTTAAAGGGAAGCTCTAGGGTCCTCTTCATTATCCCCAGCAGTCCCGAATCAGACGAGGACAGGAAGAAAGGGTTGACCTGCGGGTCTTTAATATCACCGGTCACCCGGACAGGAACCGACAGCAGCGTGTCGCCCAGTATCCACCCAAGTACGGGTATCTTCTCGATAATTCGGTCGACGGTTCCCAGGGGAGAAACCAAGGCCTTAACGTCCAGGCTATTTCCTGCCAGATCGACGTATCCCTGTGAAACCATCTTCATATACGAACTGTCCAGGAGCCCTTCATCAATTTCTATCCTGTCGTTCCTCAGTTTACCCTTCATCACAACTTTATTGTAGGCAAGACCTTTCTTCCAGATGTTCCCATATCCCCTTGCGATCTCGGTAACCTCGAGTAAGGCAAGGACCTTCAGAATCGAAGGCTCGTAGTAAATACGTCCGTTTCTTGCAGTGAAATCAATCTCACCGTTGATCGAACGAATGATTTCTTTTTTCACTCCTCTCCCGGTGATCTTTCCCGAGAGATCAAAAGTCCCCGTTGCATAATCATCCAGATCAAAAGAACGTGAAAGGCAGGAAATGGTGGACTCCACCCTCTGGTTCTTTGCAGTGAGGCGGAAATCAAGGGAGATTTCGCCGCGACCGACGTTCACTCTCCCCGGGAAAGAAACACCGCAGAAGTCAGCCTCTGTCACGTTGACAGTCGTTCCCTGACCGTCCAGAGAAATCTCCGCACTAAAAGGGGCGACACTGATTTCACCGTATTTGAGTTGGCCGGCTCTGAGTCTTACTGTCCCTTTTAGCGAGGGGACTGAGTCTTCGCTCTGCTCCTGATTCTCCCCGTCATTCTCTATCTTTTTCAGTTTTCTCTCGATACTCCCAGCATCCAGTACTGATGCCGAGACATCCATATCGACAAGCACGCCCTTTTCTGAAGATCTCAGCTCTCCGCTAAGAGAGACCCTGTCGTCACCCCACTTGAGACCGAAAGAATCCAGATTGAAACGTTCTCCGGCAGCCTCGACGGAAAGACGCTCTATCTCAACCGGCGCCGTATCTTTTACGGGAATGACGAACCCGTCCGCTGCCACCTTGCCCGTTGCACTAAATTTCATGGACCTGTCCAGGGAAACTTCTCCCCGGAAATTCCCCGATATCCATCCGACGGAGTGGTCATCAATGTCCATCACGCTTTCAGCCGTCTTTTCCGTCAACTTGCCGGAAAAGCCAAGGCCGATCTTGTGCTCATCCAGAGTGAGTGAGACTTCAGCCCGTGAAGAAGAATCCTCAATGAACAGCCTGTTGAGCTTGAACCCCTTCTTGTCCTTGACGATATCAAGAGAAACCTCGGGTCCTTTTGCGATGGTCATGGCTCCTGAAAAAGCCGTCGCCCCTTCCCTCTCCCAGATAAGGTGTGATAAATCGACCGACAACCGCAATGACTTCCGTGTCCACGCTGGAAGCTTCAGCGTCTTTCTGATCCAACGGAAAGACTCAGGACCGACCAAACCCTTCAGAGTCAGATCCAGTTTTGGGTTTTTTAGATAACCGGAGAGTTCTCCGGTGAGATCAATCGCTGAATCCAGCATCCGCACTTCTGCACCTGAGACTGCCAAATTTTCCTCTGTAGCCTCGATAGTTGTCTTCGTCACACTCACACTGCCTGGGAGATCTGATGAGGTGAAGGCAATGTCCCGTCCGCTGCCTCCTATCTTGAAACGCCAGTCTTTCGGGCTGAGGAGAGGACCCTTTACATTGAGCGAAGAGAGCGACACCGTGCCCTCCAACGAACCGACCTGCTTCAGGGCAGGCTCCAGAGTCTCGTACGATCCCAGCCAGCGGTGAACTTCAGGCAGAGAGATATTGAGAGACCCCGAGGCGATGTCAAGGAAGAATTTTTTTTCGAGGTCTAGCGAAGCCGTAAGCCCGGAGAAAGAAGAACTTCCGATGCTGACCCTAAGGTCTTTTGTCGCTACCTTCTTGCCGTCATAAAAAACCTGTCCCTGAGTAATCCTCACGGGATAGGGTATGCGAAGGTAATCCGCGGAGAGGGCTATCTCTTGAACGTCCGCCGCCACAGTCGGCGAAGCAGAGTCACCTGCCATGATCAGCCTTCCTCTTGCCCTTCCCTCCACCCGCTTTATAAGCGAGATCTCATGGTCTACCGCTTCGTTCCTTAGCAGTCTTGAGAGGAGATCTTTGAGCGTAGTTAGATCGGCTGCAACCTGGGTATCCAGACGGATAGGGACAACCGCTCCCTCTAGCCCTACGCGCAACGTGCCATCCTGCAGTCGCGCCTTGTCTAAGCTGGCAGTAATACCTGTGCCGTTCAGTATTCCTTTGATGATAACGCAGTTTCCGGAGACATCCTTGAAATCCAGGGGTGGTCCCTTCACAAAGACCTCGCCGCGCTCAATCCTTCCCTTTATCTGAATGTTTGCTGTGCTCCCCAGTTCGTCAAATGAACCTGCCTGCGAAGAGACCGTAATGCGGGGTATTGTTCCGCTTTGGACATAGCTGAAAATGTCCTGCACGATGGGGATATCCCCTGCAAAAGAATATGCTGCCTTTCGTATGGGACGCACATCAAATCCGCGGCCTTCGATGTTCAGACTTATCTGCCTGTCACTACAATCGACAAGCAGTGTTCCTGCCAGGACGAGACGAGGATCGAAAAGGTGTAGTTCCTGGAGAGATACCTCAGTCCGGCCGTCACGAATCCGAAAATCTCCCCTGAGTGTGTCTCCATGGATTGTCAGCTGTTTGCCCTTCCGCTTCAGGGTGAGAAAGGACGGTGCAGAAAACCCTTCACCCTCAATCGTTTTCATATCGGCTGTCCTGAAATGAAAATTAAAATCTGTCCCCGATCCCTCGACCTCGACAGGACCATGCGGCATGAAATACCGGGAAAGGGGTTGCATCTGGACCTGTCGTAGATCGATTTCCCCCTTGCCCGAGAGACTCTCCTGATCTAACTGTAGCAGGACCGTCATTGCCTTTGCGAAATTGGATGAGCCGCTGATCTTGATCTTCGGCCCGCTCGGCGGAAAGACGATGTCCGCGTCCAAATCGGCGAATGAAAAAGCTGTCTGATCGCCATCAAGAAGCGTAAGACTTCCCTTTTCCATTACAATGTCCAAGTTTGGCGTTTTCTCCGCAAGCGCTTTGAATAGCTCCTGCAGTTTCCCCCTCAGTTCCTCAAGGGTGGGAAGTTGTTTATCTCTCGGGCTTTCTTCCAACCGCATGCTGACCTTCGGCGCCGTAAGCCGAAGGGAGGATACCCTCAGGTTCCCTCGCAGGAGTGGCAGGATTTTTAGATGCACGGCGAGGGAATCGAATGATCCGTGCATGCGGTCGCGGAAGATCACGGTCCCGTTGTGAAATGTGACAGCGGGGCGCGGCAAGAAAGAAAGATCAGCGCTTCCGTATGAGATTTGAGCACCTAATTTCTCCGAGATCCCCGACTGGACAGTGCTTCTGACTAATTCCATATTTATGAATTTCGGCAGGAAAGTGAGCACAGCAAGGGAGAGGACCGCCAATACAAAACCTCCCGCCGTTAGCCAGAGGAGGCTTCTCCTAAGTCTCATCGTAGCGCTCCCAGGGAAGCACCGCTCAGGAGTACCATCTCATATCTTCTCTCTTTTGTAATGCGGTTCATGGCTTTGTATTGGACCTACCCTTGATCATCTGCTCTAACCATCAGACAGTCTATCGTGGATGCACTAATGGTCATTTCGTGTTGCACTGAGCCGGGTAATCCGGGAAATGCCATTCGAAAGAAAATCTTTGATCGATGTACCGACACCGAGGCCTGAATAGCTCCTTGCTGTCAGTAGCGACCATTTACATAGAGGCAGAGCTATTTTAACCGTGCAGTGGTGGCACAAGAAGATGCTTTCGTTTTCAGTCTGCCCGAAATCATAACTCAGTGTTCCTCTGCGTGCCAGTGCATGCTCTAGATCTAGTCTTTTTGTTCTTTCTGTTCACAGTACTCTATCCCATGCGTTCTTAAACAATGTCGATAAATAATTTCATAGACAAAAGGATCTTTATCCGCCCTTTTTTCGGCTTCCATCGAACATTTCTCTCTCACCACGCTCGGCCAATACTCATACCAGAAAAACAGCCCCGCTCCAATCAAAAGTGCAAGGACGATGAGACGTCCAAATGGTCGCTTAAAAAGCGCTAAAGATCTTCTCTGTTTCAACTTATTTCCTCCCTCTGGGGTAGTGGAGAAACCTTCTGCTCTATACTATCAGCGGGGGCTAAAACTCATTTAAGCCGCCTGCCTTAAGCGCTTCTTTGCACTGTGCAGTTACGTTGTCCTTGTTTCTGTTCAGGCAGCCCAACAGGCGGCCCTCACCGGGCCTTACCCTAGAGCAATACGCTCTGAGATCATTCCTGCATCCTTTTGCTACTAAGGCCAGATTCGCAATGGTGCGGTCAAGCTCAGAGCTCGAATCTATAAGTGCTAACCCGCAGCCGCTAGTAAGCTTATCGGTGTATGCATAGAGACATGCGAGTATCCTGCTTCGACCCGGACTTACGCTTCCGCAGTAACGCGCAATTTCCTCTTTGCAATCCCTCGAAATTGTCTCCACGAGGTCTTGCTGGGCGACCGCTGAGCCTGAAAGAAAACCGATGAGTACCACAATGACGACACTGATTCCAATTCGCTTCATCTTCTCCTCCTCTTCTTTTGCATGTTATTTATGTTACTTGTATCGAAAGCCCAAATTTTTCTTCTCTCCCTTTGTTAATCGAACCAGCTGTCCTAAGCAGCTTCTAAATAATGCAGATATCACATGCTTATACTACACGTCCTCCTCTCATAAGAGCGCTGATGACCCAGGCTATTGCCTCTTCTCGGGAGCCGAGGCATCAAGTTCGGCCACCTTACTGGCATAAAGGTCAATGCCGGGCAAGGCACTGAAACCATGAGCGAAGATGCTCAGCATGACCGTTACCATGACGGCCAACTTGATCGTTTCTTCGCCCGGCAAATGTGCTTCCTCCTCCAGGAATACAAGGCCGAGAACAATAGAGGCAAGCCCCCTCGGGCCGAACCAGCCCATGAACAGAACACTTGCCCGATTCAGGCGCGCACCGACCAGGGCGATTGCAACCGGGACCATCCGCACCACCGTTAGGCTGAGGATGGCATACAAGGCATGAACAAGGCTGAACTGCTTGAATGCTCGGGCGGCGAGAATGCCAAATAAATAGAAGACAAAATAATCAAACAGCTGTCCCCATCCCTCGGTGAATTCGAGGCTGTGCGTGCCTGCGTCGCGAAAGCCCGCCTGTACGGCCAGGCCTGCAATGTACGCTGCGATGAACATACTGCCCCCAACAGGTTCGCAGGCCAGTACGCTGAGGACCGGTAACGCCACCAGGCCAAGTTGCTGGACAGATTCAGCCATCCACTCCTTACGGCGGGCCTTGCCCAGGAGCAGACCACCAATCAGCCCTACGGTGCCCCCTACCAGCGCGCCCATCCCTAATTGCTCAAAGACATAGTTGAGCAGAACCCGGCCGGCCCCCTCTGTGCCGATCTGGGACACGGCAATGAAAAACATGAGAAAGGGGACTGACAGACCATCGTTGAGCCCGGCTTCCANNCCCAGTCCGGCATCTGTCGGGGCCAGGATGGCAGCAAGGATTCCCGCTTCCCATATCGAAAGCTGAGGGAAAATGAGGTGAGCTGCGACTGCCCCCAGCAGAATGGTCAGCAGCATCCCGATGCTCAGGAGACGCAGCGGCAGATTCTCTCTCTTCAGTGTTTTTAAACTAATAAGGGCGGCGTCGGTGAACAAGAGCATCGCCAGCCCCATCTCGGCAAGTTTGAGAAGACTTTCCCGTTCCATGTCTAGCTCGTGGAGTCCGGGCAAGGCGAGGGTGAGCAGAATTCCTGCGAAGGTGAAAACGATTGGCGCCGTGACAACAGTGTGCTCTAGCCGCCTGGATACTAGACTGTAAAGAAACACTAACGCGACAAACACGACGATGATCATCAACATTCACCTCTCACCGATGAAAAGATGTCACGCAAGATCTACGAGTCCTCGTGTTTTCGGGATTCATCCGATGAGTTTTGATCAGTGCTCTCGTTTCGGTAGATGATCTGAAGGGAAACGAGACGGGCAAGAAGCGTTGCGGGATAAAGTAGACCGATAAGAGCCTCAATTACGGCGAACAGGCGGGCCACCGGATGGACTGGGACGATGTCGCCGTAGCCGAGTGTAGCCATGGTGACAAAGCTGAAATAGGCCAGCGTTGACTGGTACTCAGGGTCTCCTGGTAGCGCCGTCATAGACTGCGGGAAGGAAAAGGCTTTCGGGATGAAGAGGGCGATCAATTCATAGATATACTTCCACATAACTCCAATGAGCAGGTAGGCCCCAATGGCACCCCGGATCCGGTGCCTGGTTACCGGGCCCTGCCGGAAGATCTGCTTTAAAAGAAAGCTGATAAAGAGGGAAAAAAAGGCCAGGGTGGAGAGGTACCACCAGCAGGTAATGCCCCCGGCTCGGGATAAAATGGTGCAGTATTTTGGAGACTAGGGCGGACCCTGCCACAATCCAGACGACGACACGGAGAAACCTTCTGTCCGTCACAGTGGCGGCTCCGGAGATCAGCAGAAGAATAAAGAAGATTGAAAGAAGGAGATCGGCCAGATCCGACCCGACGAACGGGAACAGGAAGAAGAGCAAGAGAAGGACAAGCAGAAAAGCGGAGAACCCGCGGTCTTCCCACCAGAAATCAGCGAACCGTTTCAGATAATTATCCAGTAAAGGACTCATTTCGTACAAACTCCTTCTCTTAAGTGGAATTCTGAAATGTGCACTTTGACAACCATTCACTAATTCATGCGCATGATACCTGTAGAGACAGACACATGAGATTAACTGATATCGAGCAGCTCGGCAACCAACTGCTAACGGATAGGAACCAGGGTAATGCCTGTTGTCTAGCCGACAAATTGGACATTGAGCACGCCTCCCCCCAGCGCCTGCGGGCGCACCTGTCTGGCCTCCTGTAGACAGTCTATTCCCAGCGATGCGGCAGAAAATATAGCCAACATATAGACGGCACTCACTCCCTTCTTTCCCTTAATTTCCGACTCCGACGCCTAACGTTCATGTTAATTATTTCCGTATGGATAGCATCGATCTGTCATTAGCTTTTACATGGGCACTATTTTTTTCTTCAGCGAGAGGTTGGATGGAAGTGCTCTTGACCTCATTTGATGATGAACCAGATGAACCGGACAGCTTACCGGCAGCCTCCTGCGGCGATATCGTCATTTTATCAGCCTCCAGTACCCATCCTCCCCCCATTGCGTTATAAACATTGACGAGCGCCTGAAAGAGGTTGCCCTGGGTTTGCACTTGTGTCAGCTGAGCACTGTAAAGCCTGCTGTCGGCATCGAGCACCTCGAGATAGCTGGCGTAACCGTTTTCGTATCGCACCCACGCAAGACGCGCATAATATCCTCAAAAGGTTAAACCTCCATGGGATCATTCGGAAAGTCGGGAAGACACATAAATACTATCTCACTAGGCTGGGCAAGGCAGTAATCGCAACGGGATTAATCATCCGAAATTCGGTTGTAATCCCTAAGCTGGCGAATGTCTGATATGCTTTTGCTTTCCATTTTGGCAAGAAGTTCATTTGTAAGTCACTAATGAATTGGATATGGTCTTGCTTTGGACTGAAGGTAGCCCATTGGAGGTAGCATTACCAGCAGGGAAGGAATCCGTCGAGGGAATGCTCCATAGAATGAGGCGATTTTGGACAATGAGGAGGTATGGCGAAAAAGCATGGTTTTTTGGCAGGGGCATAGAGGTATGATTGTTGTGTGGTGAAAGGTGCTCATCGGAATTGACCCGGAGGGCCATTGCATCGGGAGGGCGGCAAATCCTCTATGCTGATCAGCTTGCCCTTACTTTCTGCAGACCGGACAGACGGTGACATCGATACCACAGATTCTGAGCAACTGTTCCTGCCAGGTCTCCGGACACATGCCGACGTCACAACATAAGGAGAGATTGTAAAAAGGCTTAGACTATTCAACAAGGGGGGACAAACAGGAGAACCTCTCCAACACAGATAAAGCTTAATCGTTTTCGAGAGGGTCGACTACTCGTGAACCACCGNNTCAATAACATTCAAAATGAATGATCACCTTCAAACTAAACACATTGGCCGCCAAGGCAAGTTTGCGAGTTTCATATCGTATTCAACAACACCATCCCACTTCTATCGTTTGACATGCAGTCCTCTTCTGCTATGATGAAATCATAGCCAGGGTTGTCCCGATTTAAGGAGGGGACGGAAAGGGGCCTTTTATTTAAACAATGTGCCATTACCGTCGCT
>DMNE01000029.1 GCA_003453735.1 Nitrospiraceae bacterium
TGATGGGATACGAGGAGAGCAAGGGATCAAAAGGCGGATGGCCATATGAACGACTTAAACTAGCAATTCGGAGAATGACTTCACTTACTATATCGAGCAAATATGCTTTCTATGACAAGGAAGTGGGACGCTATTTAGCGGCGTCTGAGGGTGTATTTCATATACTCGATGGATGTGTATTTGTTGGAGAAACAGATAGCGAAGGGCGGAAATCGGAAACTAACAAAATATGGTTGAACGCGACTTTATTGAAAAGCATCAATAAGAGATATGTAGGGCCAGTTGATCTCGACTTTTACCACAGTCTGAAGTTTGTCTCGAGAGCACTCTTTACGATATTACAGGTGGTTTTTTTTGCGACCAAGGGCACAAATAGTCCGGCCCATTTTAGATACTCAACCATTTGCGAGAGAACTACTATGACGAGGCAACCTAACTTGTCCCTTGCAAAAAATGTCTTAAATTCNNAATTCAGCCCATGAGGAACTAGTAACAAAAGGTTTTTTGAAATCCTACCATTGGGAACCTATAAAAGGCGAAAAGAAGGACTGGAAAGTAAAATACTGGCCTGGCGAATTGGCCGATAAATTTTCCGCACTCCACGTCCCTACTAAAGCCGTCCACTTCCTCACGAATATTGAAGGAGAAACAGTGCCGGAGATAGCTCCCATGAGGATAGAACATGAGGCTCCCTCATTGTTTGATAAAATAGGGGATGGAATTAAGCACATAAATGACGGTACAAGTGAGGGAAAAAACGATAAAAAAGACCACATAGCAGAAGACATTTTGGAATTGTATGTTACTGAATTCTCTAAACGGTACAGCAACAAACCATTGATCGTAAAGAAGAGAGACCATGGTATTATTCAAGAACTCATCGAGCAGGGATATAGTGAAAAAGACATAAAAGCATTGATACGTTTGTTCCTGCTAGAAACGGAGAACGACTACATCAAGAAGTCAGGTTACACACTCCCTGTCTTTAAAACTGTGATCAATACGCTTCTCATAAAANNAAATTGCAGCGGGAAAAAGAGATGCAACAACGGGAGCGTGAGGAGTTCGAAGAATTCAAGAGGGGGAGGGCTTGAGAATTGTTAGTTGTGGCTTAGAGGAAAGCTCAGATAATACACTAGCTTACCCATCTCTGCTTAAAACATCATTAAAGCTTTTATATTCTACTAAGCCATGTCCTTCTTGCTCCCTTCAGACCTGCGTAGGCGTCAATAATTCAATTGTGGTTGGAATTACATATCAGAGAAGAGCCGACCGTGTGCAGACGCGCAAATCGCTCATCGTGCGCAGGGAACGTAGCAAAATGGTAAAATTAAAAGCAATCGATGGAGGTGGGTATGACAAATGCAGCAATAAGAGACAAGCTGATTGCTCAGCTTGGTAAGCTTCCTTACGACCTTCAGCTTCGCGTTGTTAATTTTGCTACGTCTTTAATCCCAAAAGGAATTACGGGGAAAAACCTCTTAAAATTCGAACGCGCCATACCTGCTGATAAGTTGCAGTTAATGTCTAAATCTATAGAAGAAAGCTGTGAGAAGGTAGACAGCAGTGAATGGTAAATGTTTGCTTGATACAAATATCATCATTGCTCTTTTTGCTAAGGACCCACAGGTCCATGACCGGATGGCAAAGGCTGAAGAAGTATTTGTGCCTTCCATTGCCCTTGGAGAGCTTTATTTCGGAGCACACAAATCCAACAAAATCGAAGAGAATATTGCTCGCATAGATGAGTTTGCTCTCAATAATACTGTTCTCGGATGTGACACCGAGATAGCCAAACAATATGGAACCATAAAGAACCGTTTGAAAGAGAAAGGACACCGATTCCTGAAAACGATATCTGGATTGCTGCGATTGCTCAACAGCGTAATCTAACTTTAATCACAAAAGATACTCACTTTGCTGCAGTTGATGAATTAATAATTGAAACTTGGGACTGAAGCGCTGGCAGACGTTCAAATACAACAGCAGTGCCGAGAAGCCACTGAACTATAAGGCAGAGGAAGTGTCCTATGCTTTTGTTGTTTCGATACAATGTCTCCATGCTTCTTGAAAAAAGGACTGGCTTATGGGCTTGACAACGGTATCAGTTGAGATGGCGGGACCTCTCGTAGTGGAAGCCTTTGCCAGGTTCACGCCGTTCGATTCCCTGATCGCCTACGCAGCGGTTGAACGCTATAGGGCGCGCCATGAGGACTGCAAGATCGAAGATATTCGGAAAGTGGTTGATGACTTGCCTTTCAGAAAGATTCCCATAAACAAAGGTACGGACTACCTTTATGCTTCCTCAGTGGCAAAATTTTCGGAAGAGATCCCTTTACAAGGCAAGTATTATGATGGCTTCAGAAGAATTTACAAAGCCAACACGGTGGCAAAGATGCAGGAATACTGGTCGAAGGACCTTATCTTGGAAGGGGTAAAGGAGTGTCTTAATCAGGCAAGAGGGAGGTTTAAGCCGTCTATCGTCAGCTTGCCGGTCATGCTTGTTCCCGAGATAAAGTGGGTGTTTGATGGAGACGGAGAAGCCGTGGAGGACCTGTTTTCAGACATCACACACTTAGGCAAGAAGACGGCAATAGGGTATGGGAGAATCAAGGGATTTGATTTCAGTGATGCTGAGGGAGTGCCAATAGAGAGGCCTCTTCCAAAACAAGAGTATGATGTTAAGCCACCCTTTGTATTCTTGCGGTTGAAGCCTGCCTATTGGCTGAAGACGGGCCGTTATTTGGCAGGAATGGGAACACTCTGATGGATAAAATCTACCAGTATCCGACAGAGTTGTTTTTTGATGCCTACTTCAAGGGAATATATCGCCCCTATGACCCTCCCCGGTTGAGGGTGCCCAATAAGCAAGGCGGTTCTTGCTCTATCTGTGGCCGCTCCGACATGGAATTTGGGTTTGTAACCTATCGCGACTTGCTCTTCGAGTATAAAAGACGCTTCGACGTAAAGGGGAACTATAAAACTGTCCTCAGCAAAGTTTTCGGAGAGTATTCTACTCTCGCTGAGCCTTCCCAGGAACTTACCTGTCAGTTCTGTGAGTCCGTTGTGAGACCGGAGTTTCTTAAGACGCAGGGATTGATATGCTCTGTCAGTTCGGTTAAGTTTCTGGTCGGGAAAGACAAGTCTACCCGTATTGATAATGCGATAACAAAGAAGGACATAAAGGATTACTTGATGGATCCTCCCGAACCACCTTTCGTGATGGCCTTCAACAGAGAAGGCAATCCCGGGCATTTCCTGCCCATGGCGACCGTAAACTATAGTAGGGATAAGTTCATCGTTAATTTGTTCAATGCCAGTGTCCTCATAGACAGGACTTTTCTGAAGAAATTCGCGGCAGCACTGCCCGGTGACAAAAAGAAGCCCGGGTTTAACGAGATTGTCCTTGTCTACACGTGGCAATCTCTGCTCAAAGAAGGCGAGGAAGGGAATACCTTTATGAAGCAATATAAGAAGGTGAAAACCATCGTTGACGCGGGACTGTTATGGGAGTCAGNNCTTATGCGGCCGTTAAACTTTACCTGTCGAGCCATAATGCAGCAAACAAGCACGGCTCCTGAGGCATTCTGATGGCAGGCAAGTCGTTAGCGACAATAAAGAAGGAAGAATGGAAATCGGAATGGGAAAAAGATGTGGAATCCCTGTACAGGAAAGTACTCAAAAGAAATCCCGGTTTTAGCTTCCGCGAAAAACAGCTCGACATGATCTGTGACATGGTTCGAAACTTCATGCAGGGTGAAGTGGGGCTTAAGGAAAGCCCTACGGGCAGCGGCAAGACACTTGTGACCCTTTTCGCGGCAGCATTTTTCTGTATGAGGCACAAGGAACGAGTGGTTATCGCCACACCTCGAAAAGATCTTCAGCAAGAGTATATAGAAACGTTCAAAAGACTTTTCCGATTCGGTGAGTTTAAGGGGGTGTCCATCTCGCTTTTAAAAGGCAAGACTAATTATATCTCGAAGGTAAAACTCGCAACCGAAATAATGGATTGCGAGGATGAGGAATTGAGAGATAAGCTGGGTGACTTTCAGAAGAAGGTGGCTGTGTCCGATGGTGACATCGAACTCCTGAGAGACGACTTCGAGATGATCAATACGGACAAATTCACTATCGATGACTTTGCGCTCACCAGGGGTGAAACGGGCCCCGAGGATGAGCATTACTATCGCCTTGCAGTCAAGAGGGCCTCCGCAGCGACAATCGTTATTTCGAATCACGTACACCTCCTCGCCTATGCCTGGCGGAAGAGCAGATCTTTGGAAACACCATTCTCCCTGGATTACATGATGGTGGATGAAGCTCACATGCTGACTTACAGCGCATTTTCTTTCCTCTCTGAAAAAATCGCTGCGTTCCACGTCGTCGACTGCGTCAAAGATTACTACAAGCAGCTCATGCGTAGCAAAAAGGAATTCAGAGGGAAAAAGGCTCTGCTGGAGCTCGTCCGTGAGTCCTCAGAAACTTTACGGTCGCTGTCCGGAGGACTGATCAAGGCACTTGAGCCTTATCAGCAAAAAGGGATCTTTCATGTGCGGGAGTATGGGAAAACGCATGTCTCGCGCAAGGACCTGCAGAAAGTCGGTGGGCTCCTGAATACTTTTTCGAAGGAGGTTTCAAGGATCATCACAACTTCCGAGAAATATGATTTGAGCTTGCGTTCGAAGCGAGCCCTTTCCGTTATAGAGGACCTAAACATAGGCATCAATAATTTCCTGTACGGGTTTGAAGGACTGAAGCCGCTTGAAGAAGCACATCACGAGGTGAGCCCAACCAGAGACAGTTTTTATGTTATCACCATGTCACCGGTCCAGAAGCAACCATCTTTTGTGAGAGTCAAGCCAGAGGTTTCCGGCTGGCTTTACAATTTTTTATGGAAGGAAATGAAATCAGCAATAATGCTCTCGGGCACTCTTGCTGACGCATACTCGAAAGATATAGAGGGAA
>DMNE01000106.1 GCA_003453735.1 Nitrospiraceae bacterium
TCTGAGCCAGGATCAAACTCTCATTTGATACTGGTTAAACTCGAATCAACGTGGCCTACTTTATAGTTTTCAAAGAACACTACCTTGAGGCTTTGAGGGACTCTTTAAAAGCGGGCATCCCTGCAAATGCTTACTCAGCCCCTCTACCCATGAGATTTTAGGGCAGACACTACCTTTGCAGTCTGATTCCCTTTTCTGGAAGCTGTTCCATCAAATCGCCTTAGTCTCAAGGTACTGCGGAGAAAAAAAACCCCTACAAGAAAACTCTCTTTTTAAAGAAATCTCTTGTTACCTTTTCTTCCTACTTCCGCTTTTATATATAATAACATTTCTTGGGATATAGTCAATAGAGAAATTTTGACATTAATAGACGATGACAGACGATAAATTCAAAAATAACAGCTGATAATTTATCCAGGCTCTAATTAAATCCTAAATTATCGCAATTAGTCTCATTTTATTTATCAATAAAGCCCTCTTGACGCGGATGATTGCCTTTGTTTACTATCTCTTTATGTTAGCAGATAAGCTCTCTCATGTTCCAACAAAGCCGGGTGTCTACCAACTGAAGGGCGAAAAAGGCAGAATCCTGTATATAGGCAAGGCAAAGAACCTGCGGAACCGTCTGAAAACATATTTTCAAAGACCCGAAAGCCTTGACGCCAGGAAACATTCCATGGTAAGCCTTGTGAGAGACTTTTCATTTATCATAACAGAAAACGAGCTTGAGGCTCTTGTACTGGAAGCAAACCTCATAAAACAATATAAACCACAATATAATATAATACTTAGAGATGATAAAAACTATCCATATCTTAAACTTACCATGAGTGAGCAATGGCCCAGGTTAGAGGTCGTGAGGCGGATACGGAAGGACAACGCCCTTTATTTCGGACCCTATGTGCCAGCGCAAGGCATGTGGGATTCCCTTGCCTTTATCAGGAGGAACTTTCCCATAAGGATATGCAAACATAGCCTTGATAGACCCATAAGACCCTGCATCCAATATCAGATGGGCAGATGCGGAGCCCCGTGTTCAGGCCGAATAGACAGAGATGAATATATGAAAATCGTGGATGAGGTAATACTCTTTTTGCGGGGGGAAGGGAGCGAACTTCTCGACAATCTCGAAAAGAAGATGATTATGCTTTCCGATGAGCTCAAATTTGAGGAAGCAGCGAGTATAAGAGATCGGATCAGCAACATAAAACATGCATGGGAATCGCAGCGGGTTGTGGCACCTGATCTTGGAGATATCGATGTGATAGGTTATTCCACGGATGGCCTCGATGCTGTGTGTGAAGTCTTCTTCGTGAGAAATGGGATACTCGTCGGCACAAAGGATTTTTATCTCAAGGATGCTGGGAGATCACCGAAGACAGAGGTGCTTCATAGTTTTATCGAGATGTTCTATATGAAGGAGATCCTCCCCCCAGGACAGATTATCGTCGGAGAAAGGCCCTGTGACCTCGGGAACCTGAAAGCTTGGCTTAAAGAAAAAAGGGGGGGGAGGGTCGCGATTACGACACCAAAGGAAGGCAAGAAGCTTGAGCTGTTGCATATGGCAGATGAAAATGCTGCTCAGTTGTTGAGCAGTAGGAAGACCACGGGTGTGAATGAAATAACAACAAAGCTGAAGGAGCGACTCAATCTACCGTTTTGCCCGCACACGATAGGCGCTTTTGATGTATCAACGGTCGGAGGAAGTGAATCGGTAGGAGCCTTTATTTACTGGTCTGAAGGAGAATTTGTGAAGGACTTCTATCGCCACCTGAGGATTCGGGAAGTTTCAGGGATTGACGATTATGCCATGATGCACGAGCTCATTGCGCGAACGCTAAAAGACCTCGGCGACGAGATACCAGACCTCATAGTGATCGATGGAGGCAAGGGCCAGCTCGAAATAGCAAAAGGCGTTGTCGAAACAGGCGGTATAACGACGAGAGAGGGTAAACAGCCTATGCTTATTTCCGTTGCGAAGGATCCTGACAGGGCCTTCACCTTGCTCTCAGAGACTATCGATCTTGAGGATAGAACTCCGTCATCGCTTCTTCTCAAAAAAATCCGGGACGAGGTTCATCGGTTTGCTATCAGTTACCATCGAAAACTGAGGGACAAGAGACTCGTGGAATCTCCCTTGGAGAAAGTTCCCGGCATCGGGAAAAAGAGGAGGCTTGAACTTTTGAGATATTTTGGTAGTATAGATTCTATAAGAAATGCTCCTCTCGAAGAAATCGTGAAGATCAAAGGCTTCAACAAAAAGGTAGCACAGACCCTTTTACATGAATTAAGGAGGCATGCATGAAAAGGTTCATCATAGTTCTCTTGGGTTTCACCCTTCTCCTGCCGCTTGCTGCTGAAGCGGCGTATAAGATCTATCTCAAAAACGGCTCTGTAATTTCGGGTGCATCTTCATATGAGAAGGAGGGCGATGAAATCAAGCTTCAAATTGGGGGCGGCTCTATGAGCATCCCGGCGAAGGATGTCCTGAAGATTGAAAAAACAGACGTTCCGGAAAAAGACTTTCGATCAGGGGGAACACCTGAGAAACAAGGAGAACCATTAGCTCCTTCAGCGGCTCCAACGACTGAAGCTGTTCAAAGCTCAAGGGCGGATACATTAAAGAAGGAGTTAGAATCAGTGGATGCAGAACTGAAGTCAGTGGAGGAAAGAGAGACGGAGCTCACTGAAGCCATTAAAGCGAAGCAGGGGGAACGCACAAGATATGACACCTTTCAACTGAAAAAGGTGCATGAGGAATTAGCGCCAATGCGCGAGGAACTTTCCTCTGTACAGCAGAGGAAAAGTGATCTCTTGCAACACAAGGCCGAACTAGAAGGTGAACTGAAAGCGTTACAATGAAAGCAGTGTCAGAGAAAGATGAATCGGTATGAATATTTACATTGCAGGCTCCCTTGCGTACGACAGGATCATGGATTTCCCGGGTAAGTTTTCCGACCACATCCTCCCGGATAAGATACATATTCTGAATGTATGCTTTACCGTCAATGGCATGATAGAAAAATTTGGAGGCACTGCCGGTAACATCGCCTATTCACTCAGCCTGCTCGGTGAAAAGCCATATGTGTTAGCAACGATTGGAAAAGACTATCAAAGATATTTTGACTGGTTGAACAAGAACAATATTGCCTTGGACGGAATCAAGATCATTCATGAAGAATTCACTGCGGGGGCCTATATAACGACCGACAGGTCAGATAATCAGATAACCGGGTTCAATCCGGGTGCTATGAAATACCCGTCAGAATACAGATTCACTGATGCAAGCCCTGATAATTCGATCGGGCTCATTGCTCCGGGAAACCTCCATGACATGGTCGAATACGCTACGGTTTACCGGACGAAGGGCATACCATATATATGCGATCCCGGACAGTCGCTCACGGCATGGAAAGGCGAAGCCCTTAAGCAGTGGATCTCTGGGTCAACCGTCCTTATCTCCAACGACTACGAGCTTGAGATGATCATGAAAATGACGTCCATGGACAAAAAAGGATTGTTAGGACTGACGAAGACTGTGATCACAACACTTGCCGAAAACGGTTCTCTCATAAGGACTTCGCAGTCAGAGCTGCCTATCCCTGCTGCGAAGACGCTTGATGTTGTGGATCCCACCGGCGCAGGGGATGCATACCGGGCGGGGCTGCTCAAGGGGCTCGTTATGGGGAAGACTATCGAAACCTCGGCAAAAATGGGGTCTCTTGCAGCTGCATACGCTATAGAGAAGTACGGCACACAGGAGCACCACTATAGCCTCTACGATTTCATTGAACGGTATGGAGACAACTATGGAGAACTATAACCGCATTCGCCTGTGACCGGGGGAAACCGCTGACGCGATGGTAATTGGCCGTGATCAATGAAGAAGCGGTAAGGGCTTACCTCAAACAGAGATTCCCTGATGCCATTCATGTAGATATCCGAAAGCTCGGTTCGGGTGTCCAAGGATCGGGCTTTCTCATTGAGATGAAAACAGAAAAGGGTCTGTACTGCTATGTCATCAAAGCCCTCTTCCCCGAAGGGTTAGGACACGACTATCCGTCCGACAGAGCCGCTGTGTTTCTCCTGGATCTTGATGAATACGAGAACCTTCCCAGGCATATCAAGGCGCTTGATGTACTTTCCGAGCGTAAGGATGGTGCGATAAAATCTATCGGGGGCGGGAAAGAGTATTACCTTCTTATGGAAAAAGGTGAGGGCAGGGATTATTTTAATGACCTTGCTGAATTCTCTCTCAAGGACCGCCTAGAAGTTGGTGACAGGGAAAAAATTAAGGCAATGTCTTCCTACCTTGCGGGCATCCATTCCGTTAAGAGAAAATCGAAGCCCCTCTACTGGAGNNGACGGAACCCTTTCATATTACGAGATGGCAGAGATAGAGAAAAAAGCGATACAGTGGAGAGCACAGCTAAAGCCACAGTACCAGAGGCTATCCCAAATACATGGTGACTTTCATCCAGGCAATATATGGTTTAAAGATGCAACAGATTTTGTTCTTCTTGACAGAAGCCGCGGCCCTTGGGGGGAACCGGCTGATGATGTGACAGCTCTGACCATAAACTATATATTTTTTTCGATAATGCATAATGGAGAGGTCAGAGGTGCGTATCTGGAGGGACTGCAGCTCTTCTTTGAGGACTACGTAAGAGAATCAGGAGACAATGAAGTATATTCCGTGTTACAGCCGTTCTACGCCTTTCGAGGAGTTGTTGTGGCTAACCCTCTCTTCTACCCTGACCTCACTATAGAGAAGCGGAAAACGATCTTCAGGTTTATCCAAAATATCCTCGATGCGAAACGGTTCGAGCCCGAAAAGGTGAATGAATATCTCGGATAAAGTCATCTGTCCCCATCTCCCCTAATCGCCATACCACTTGAGTTTATCGCCAAACTTCTCGCCTTTTTTGCTTGACGACTTGGTTGAATTACCAATAATTTCAGCCCCGTTTGGGCTTACCGAAAAGTGACCCGGGGATGGTATGTTCTAGAGGCGCTCATCGTCACCCAGTCAGATAGCGGAATGCCAGTGTTAGCCGCAAACGAAGGATTTTTCGAACAAGATCATTTTGTCCTTCCATGGATTTTTTTCTTGACAATGATTCCAAATTAGCGTATAGTATTCTGGATTGGATTAAACTGAACTAATACTTGTTAAGCTGATGCAATACATACAAAGCTAAAGTGGGTGATAGAAATGGTAAAAACAGAAAAGATAGCAACTTATTATAACAAAGAAAAAGACGGTGATTTAAAAGCCATGATTAAAAAATTATCGGAGAGCGAAGGAAGTTATTATCGGCGCTCCGAAAGCGTAATAGTCAAAATGATACTGTCGCGAGCCATACCGAAGGAACTAGAAAAACTAGGGTTAAAAAAGCAGTGAGGGCAGCGACAAAGGAAAAGCTTTATTTAGCCTTGGATGTTGAGAATAGTTGAAAAGGACAAAACGTTTGTCAAGGAACGGGCTGACTATGCGGCTGTTTGAAATTAGGGTTCAAACGTTTACCAGTAATATTCAAACCGTTGGCGATTATAGAGGAAAAGTTGTTTGGGATTTAAGGTTTCATGATATCCTGAATGCTGCTGCAAGCGCTCAATGGGAGGATCCAGAATATTGATTGATCGGATAAGCCTTCAACTGGAAAGGGAAGATGAACAAGAAGATGCAGATTTGGGGCAGTTATTGGCCGCGAATGCAGAGGTCGTGAATATTAGCAGAGGCGGCATGTCCGTTGAGTGCACTAGAAAACTGCGGGAAGATAAGGTATATGCGGCAAAGATTTTTTTGCGTAGTGCGGTTTTCCATGTTAGGTGTCGCGTGGTCTGGACTCTTGATGACGGGTTCGGCCACCGGTTTCGATCGGGGGTAAAGTTTGTCCAGATAAACCATAACGCAGCTGACGAACTTACTTCATATTTACAGGAATGCACGGTTGATTCGGGCGGGAAACTTTCCCTCAGGATGAATGCGACAAGGACGAGAGTCCTGTTTAATGAGGTTTGATGGAATCTTTTAAGAAAAGAGAAGGCAAGATTTGGACATTTGGAGGGGGTAAAGGAGGCACGGGTAAGAGCTTCGTTGCAAGTACCATAGGTAATTATCTTGTTGCAAGGGGAGAAAGGGTTGTTCTGATAGATGCTGATTTTGGATGTGCAAATCTTCACACATTCCTTGGCATCAATAAACCCAAGTTTTCTTTGACCGATTTTTTTGAAAGAAAATTATCTCTTGCTGAGATAATCATTGACGGCACAGACCCGAAGATGGGCTTTGTGTCGGGAGACGTGCAGTCAGTTGCGACCGATAGCATTAAATACACGCAAAAGCTTAAGTTATTCAATCACATTAAAACCCTTGACGCTGATCACATTCTCATTGATCTCGGAAGCGGAACACATTTTAATACCTTAGACACCTTTCTCCTTGGTGATAAGTTGATAATCGTTATCGTTCCTGAAATCACTGCGATAGACAATATGTACCAATTTATAAAAAAAGCTTTGTTCAGAAAATTGAGGAACATCTTGAATGCTCACGGCTTAAAAGACTTTGCCGAGAATTCATGGAAAAACAGAAAAACTACTGGACTGAGAAGCATGAAGGAATTTATTGATTTTCTAAGAAGATCATCAACAGAAATCATGACTGTTCTCAACGAAGAGCTATCCGATATGAAGATTTATCTTGTATTGAACCAAGTAAAAAAGCATGAAGAGATNNGCCGGTCACATAGAGCACGATGATTCTGTATGCAATTGCATAAATGAGAGAAAGTCATTTATCAGTGCCTACCCTTCTTCTCCCTGTACTCAAGGATTAAGAACGGTTACAGGGAATCTTTTGGGCACAAACGTATAGAAATAATGCGCATTCAATCAATGTGAGATGGTAGAAAAAGATTTGCATCATTATTATGAAATTCTTGAGATACCGCCCAATGCATCTTTTTCTGAGATCAAAGAGGCATACCATTACTTGAAAGAATTGTACACAGTTGAGTCTATTGTTACGTTACCTATTGATGTCGACATTACGGAAGAATACAAAAAAGAACTACTTCACCAGATCGAAGATTCATATATAGCGTTGTTATGCTTACATGCACATGATGAGATTTCGCAGCTCGCATACGATTTGTATGAAAAGAGAGGAACAGCCTCGGGACACGAACGAGAAGACTGGGCGGAAGCTGAAAAGGTTGTCATTTCGAAGTATATAAAAGAAACGGAAGCCGGAACGGAACGTATTCAACACGAAATATACATTCGATAAGGTGGCTGTAATCTCGACATAGTTACGTAATCAGGTGTGCGAGTTTCGTTGCCATCAGTTCGCGCTTCCTGAATAAAAGAGCCGAAAAAACGATCACCTACTGCTGGGTGCAATTACCTCTTGACGAGCGCATGGAATTTCGCTCTAATGGCGTGCTGACCGAGATGGTTACCAAAACAGTCCTCATTTATCAAAGGCTCCGCTGCACGTTCTGAGAGAAGGGATACCCGCACACCGCGTCTTGGATCTATGGTCTCGGAGATGGTGAGCTTTTGCCCGATCTCAGCTGTTCGTTCAGGCTTTCCATGAGTACGTAAAATACCGGCACAAATGGAATGGCAAGAAGCGTCGAAGAGAGCATACCGCCGAAAACGACCGTCCCGATGGCGCGCTGGCCGGCAGAGCCCGCCCCGAAGGCGACTACCAGCGGCACCACTCCCAGAATGAAGGCAAAGGAGGTCATCACTATGGGGCGGAAGCGCCGCCGAGTCGCCTCGATGGCGGCCTCGGGTATGGACGTCCCTCCATGATGGAGGTCGCGCGCAAATTCCACAATAAGAATGGCGTTCTTGCTCGCTAAGGCAATCATCAGCACCAGGCCCACCTGAGTATAAAGGTTGTTATCGTACCCCCGCGCGACAAGGGCAAGAAGCACTCCGACCAGCGCCACGGGGACAACCAGAATGACCGCCGCGGGTGAGGTCCAGCTCTCATATAACGCCGCCAGCACCAGGTATACCATGATGATGGAAAGGGCATAAATAAAGTAAGCCTGATTGCCGACCTTTTTTTCCTGGTAACTAGAAGATGTCCAGTCATATGCCATCCCCGCAGGCAATTTTTGCGCGGCTGTCTGCTCCATAAAAGTGAGGGCCTGGCCGGAGCTGAACCCGGGGGCCGCTGAGCCGAAAATTGTCGCTGCCGGATAGAGGTTATAGCGCGTTATCAATTCGGACCCCAGGACCGGCTTTACATCGAGCAGGGCTCCCATGGGGACCATTCCGCCTTCGGAATTGCGGACATAGAGGTCCTTTATGTCCGCAGGTTGCAGGCGATAGCGGTCGTCAGCCTGGACATATACCTGAAACACCTGGTTGTATTTGTCGAAGAAGTTGACAAATGAGGAGCCCAGATACGCCCGTAAAGTACCAAAGACATCCGCTATAGGTACCTGATAAGCCTCCGCTTTCGTCCTGTCTATGTTCAGGTAAAGCTGCGGGCTGCCGACGATTAATGTGCTTTGAAGACCCTGCAGGCCTTGTTCAGAATTGCCTGCATGAACGAGTTCGTCCGAGGCTCGCTTGAGCTCCGCCAATCCGAGACCGCTCCGATCTTCCACCAGCATCTGGAAGCCGCCTGTCTGCCCCAGTCCCCGGATTGGCGGAGGAATCGCCACAAAGGCCAGTGCGTCCTCGATTCCTGCTAGATCACGGTTTATATGCGAGATAATAACGTCCTGGTTCAGAGCGGTACCTCGTACACTCCAATCCTTGTAAGTGAAAAACGTGGTTGAAACGTTGGAGACATTGGCGAAGTCCAGGACCGAAAAGCCGCCTATGGTGACCCATGATGCAACTCCAGGTGTCTTTTTCAAAATGGAATTGATTTTGTAAGCCAGCCGCTCCATCCGCGGCTGTGATGCGCCGGGAGGCAATATAGTCACCAGAATGGCATAACCCTGGTCTTCCGTTGGGAGAAATCCCGTCGGCCTGCTCAAAAAAAACCAAAACGACACGATGACGATACCCGCAAAAAGGATTGCAAACAGACCGGGACGTTTCACCATCCGGGTGACGCCTCCTATGTAGAGATTAGTCATGACCTGAAAGGCCCTGTTGAATCCGCGGGAAAACCAGTTTGGCGGTCTTTCTCCCCGCGGCCTCAGCCATAAAGCGCACTGCGCCGGCTTTAGGGTAAGCGCGTTTAAGGCACTGATGATTGTTGTGGAGGCTATCACGAGCGCGAATTGACGGAAGATCTGTCCGGTGAGGCCCGGGAGAAATGACGCAGGCAGGAAGACAGAGACGAGGGCCAGCGTAATCCCCATAACAGGTCCTGTCAGTTCCTGCATTGCCTTGATCGTAGCGTCCTTCGGCGGCAAGCCCCGTTCGATGTAGTAGGAGCTGTTTTCAACAATGACAATCGCATCGTCCACCACAATACCGATAACAAGGACCAGCGCAAACAGGGTCATGAGGTTTATGGTGAAACCGAGCGCAGCTATGGCGATAAAGGCGCCGATGATGGTAACCGGAACGGTAGTGGCCGGAACCAGCACGGCCCTGAAATTTTGAAGGAACACAACGATGACGATGAGCACTAGAATACCGGCTATGAGCAAGGTCTCATATACCTTCGATATGGCCTCCCTGACAAACGTGGTAGTGTCGTATGGGATGGCGTATTTCAGGCCTGCTGGAAACGTCTTGCTCATGTCCGTTAGGGCGCTATAAATGCTGTCTGCGACGGCGATGGCATTGGCCTCCGGCAAAGCAAACACTACGATCAGGGCGGAATTATGGCCTGTGGCCCGGGCAAAATTGCTGAAGTTCTGCTGGCTCAGCTCCACTTTCGCTATATCGCGCAGTCGTACGATCTGAGGGGACGTGCCGGCGGCCGTCTTGACGATGATATTCTCAAACTGGCTTTCACTGGACAGCCGGCCGAGAGCGGTTATGGTGAGTTGGGTCGGCTGATTCTCCGGCACCGGTGGAACGCCCAACTGACCGGCGGCAACCTCGGCGTTCTGGCCCTGTATGGCTGCTACTACATCGGATGTATTAAGACCGAAGGTCTGCAGCCTTTTAGGGTCCAGCCATACCCTCATACTATAAGGACCGGCGCCAAATACCCTTATCTGGCCGACGCCTGGCAACCGCGCAAGGGGGTTTTGCATATTTATGATGCCGTAGTTGGAAAGAAATATATCGCTAAAACGGTCGTCATCTGAGTAAAGGCTTGCGACCAGCAGAATATTGGGAGAGACTTTCTTGACCGTGACCCCTTGCTCCTGGGCGCCGCCGGGAAGTTGCGACAAAGAGCTGTTTACATAGTTTTGCACCTGCGCCAGCGCCGTGTCGAGGTTTGTCCCGATGTCGAAGGTAATCGTAAGCGTATAGGCCCCGTCGCTACCACTGGTGGAAGACATGTAGATAGCCCCTTCAACACCGTTTACGAACTGTTCGATCGGCACTGCGATGGTGTCCGCCACAACTTGGGCGCTGGCCCCCGGGTAACGTGCGGTAACCTGGATGGTCGGAGGGACGATCTGCGGGTACTGGGCAACCGGCAAGCGCGTGAGGAAGATGCTCCCGATGAGTACCGTGATTATTGCTATGACATTGGCGAAAATGGGCCGTTCTATAAAAAATTTCGAGATCACCGGTTTCCCTTCATCGCCGCATTCTCCCCCTCTGGGGCGACGCGGCTTCCCGGGTGAGCTTTCAATAAGGCGCTGACAACAATTCTTTCGTTTCCCGCGAGCCCTTCTTCAATGACGCGCAGATTGCCTTCAAGGGGACCGGTTTTGACGCTGCGGCGCTCAACGACGTTTTGCTGGTTGACAACAAGTACGTATGCGCCCTCCTGGTCGTTGCCGGCTGCCGTGGCGGGCACGAGCATTGCCACCCTGCTTTCCACAGGCACGCGCACCCGGGCATAAAGACCGGGCATGATTTTCCCGGCAGGGTTCGGGAGGACTCCCCGCATCGGAAGCGTTCCGGTAGAGTTAGAGATGCTGATTGCCGTGAAATCGATCTGCCCCTGGTGGGGGTACCCTTCCTCACCAACCAGACCCGCCCAAAAAGGCCATTTCGCGGCAACTCCCGGTATACCGCGCGCATTTTTCAGGAGACGGACGAGGTCCATATCGCTGACCGTGAAATAAACATAGATAGGGTCTATCTGACTCATTTGGGCAAGGTCGGTGTTTGTCGTTGATGAACCTACGAGGTTGCCGGGATCCTGAAGTCTTCGATCGATCCTGCCGTCAAAAGGGGCAGTGACCTGCGTGTAGCCAAGATTCAGCCTGGCGAGCTCCTCGTTCGCTATCGCTGTCATAAGGTTTGCCTCGGCTGAATCCCGTTGATATCGCCAGTTGTCCACGTCGGATTGCGAAGCGGCCTTGTCAGGCAAAAGATTCGTGTAGCGGGTGAATTGACTCTGTGCATATTGGAGCTGGGCTTTTAGCATTAAGACTTGCCCCTCCGCCTGCTGCAGACTGTCTGTGTAAGTATCCTGCTGAATGAGAAAAAGCAGTTGTCCTTTTTTCACCATTTGCCCATCGTGGAAAAACACTTTGTCCAGATATCCTGCGACTCTGGCTACAAGTTGTGCGGTATTGACAGCCTGCGTATTGCCTGTGAGTTCGAGATAGTAGGTGACCTTACGCTGCAGCGGCTGAACGACGGATACTCTCGGGGGAGGAGGCGGCGGAGCCTGAGGCTTTTTCCCTTTGCAGCCGGCAAAACAAAAAAGACAAAAAAGGAAAGTCGCACCAGCTGTGACATTTATCAAGGTCTTTCTTTTCTTGCAATCCATTAATTTGCCTCCGCGTTGCCTGCTTTATGCTGCTTACCAGTCAGGAAGCCGAATGAGGGATTTCGGTTCCTCGAAGACCGGCGGGTTATACGATGCGGGAGCGAGCAATTTCCCCCAGTTGGTACGTTTTGCCATCTCCGTCTTAATCTCGGTTGGTAGCAGATCTTTTCCTTCCCGGATCTCCCAGCCGCCACCCAGGGCCCTGTAAACTCCCACCAGACTGCTGGAGATGTTCCCCAGAGTACTGGCTAAATTATCCTGCGTATTTAAAAGTGCCTGCTGGGCTATGATAACCGTTGTAAAATCCTTAATCCCTTTGCGGTATTGCAGGACTGCCAGGTCGAGGGCTTTCTTCGCAGCCTCCGTACTCCGGGCTAAAAGCCGAGCCCGGTCCTGAGCCAACAGGAAAGCGGTCAGATTGTCCTCGACCTCCTGCTGGGCCGAAAGGACGGCGTTTTGATAGGTAATGAGCAACTCTTGAAACCGGGCATCCTGCAGGCGGACATTGTTCGTGATCCGGCCATAATTGAAAAGATTCCATTGGAAGGCGGGCCCGATCTGGTAGGTGCGGCTCTTCCACTGAAATATGTCGATCAGATTCGATTGCCCGACATCACTTGAACCAAAGCCAAACATTCCGGCCAGCGAGAAAGCCGGGTAGAGGTCCGCTTTGGCCACGCCGATCTGGGCACATTGTGCCGCCGCCTGTAGTTGGGCATTCCGGACGTCCGGTCTCCGTCGTAACAAGTCGGCAGGGATGCCCACGACGACCTCAGTGGGAGAGACCGGAATATCTGAAGAGCCAGCCAGTTCATCCGTTAGATGACTGGGCGGCAAACCGAGGAGCACGCTGAGCGTATCTTTGGCCTGCCGCAACAGGGCCTCAAGAGGAGGGATAGAAGCTTCCGTATTATAAAGTACCGTTTTGGCCTGATCGACGTCTAATTGAGATGAGGTGCCGTACTCGTACCGGGCCTCGGCGATTTTCAGACTCTCCTTCTGCGTCTCTACGTTTTCGCGCGCGATGGCAATCCGCTTTTCGAAGGTCCTGATCAGGATATAGGAATTTGCCACATTGGACGTCAGGCTCACCAGGGCGTTGTCATAGTTCGCAATTGAGGAAAGCCAGCTCGCATTACCTGACTCGACGGCACGGCGGAACTTCCCCCAAAAATCGATCTCCCAGGCAGCTTGAAGCCCAATCTCGGATTGCCAATAGCTCAAAATAGAAGAGGTAAAGTTGGGGGCACCTTCGCTCGTCCGGTTATACTGCAAGGAACCGAATGCCTGCTGAGTCTGAGGGAAAAGTCCTCCAACGGCGATGCCGAGCTGGGCTCGAGCCTCCAGTACCCGGACACCCGCGATCCTGAGAGAAAGGTTCTCCCGGTAAGCCCGCTCAATCAGCCGGTCGAGGACTGGGTCGTTGAATATCTGCCACCAGTTACGATATTCCGTCGGCTCTGGTTTCACACGCTGATCACCTGCATCCAGCCAAGCTTGTGAAACTGCAACCGGAGGACG
>DMNE01000002.1 GCA_003453735.1 Nitrospiraceae bacterium
CCACGCCATCTCAACGGAGTCAGAGAGTCTCGGATCCTCTCGTATGATAAGCCTGTCGAGGATAATATGCAGTTTCGAGTCGGGGAGTCGGGGTTCGGAGTTCAGATCAGCTATTTCTCCATGGAGCCATAATCTCTGAAAACCGCGCTTTTTCAGTTCCGGTATCGATTCTTGTGTCCCAAAAACGATCAGAGCCTTCTCACCCGAATGCCTGTCAATAAGCTCCGAGACCACCTGTGAGGTGTCCCACTTCCTGATCTCCTTGCCGCACTGCGGGCAGTGAGGGGTTGAGACCTTTGCATAGAGAAGCCTGAGAAAATCGTAAATTTCTGTGAGGGTTCCAACGGTTGAACGCGAGCCCCTCACCGGATTTTTCTGCTCAAGGGCAACTGCGGGGCGTATATTATGAATAGCATCTACATCGGGCCTATCGAGCTTCTCGAGGAACAATCGCGCATAGGAGGAGATGGATTCGATAAACCTCCATTGTCCTTCAGCGAAGATGGTGTCAAACGCAAGGGACGATTTTCCCGAGCCTGACACACCGGTAACCACGATGACCTTGTTGTGTGGCAGCTTAAGGGTAATATTCTGCAGATTATTCTGTTTTGCACCTTCTATGAGAAGGTCACGTTCGGACATCCAAATATTTTACCATATTCGTTACATCCTCAGACTATCCAAACTGCTGTTACGCTGTCACAGGTATGATGGTAGTTTTCCCTTTTGGGAACGGCAGTGGCTTGGTTTGGACACATGCGAAGGAGAGTCCCCGCGGGGACAGACGGTAACCGGGTTAATGAACGAAACGAATACCTGCTATGTCTCGCTGCACCGGGAGCGCTTTTGTCTGCAAAAGACAGCGATCTCCTTTTTGTTCAATGTTCTATGATGCCCACTTCAATTTCAGCGTCTTGCGGTTAAGGGCGCAATCCCTAAGATAAAGGTTGATGAGGTTCTGATAGGGCATACCCAATTCTTCGGCAAGCGCCTTGAAGTAAGCAACAGTCGCCTTATCCAGTCGAATCGTGACAGGCTGCTTCAACTGTTTGATGTAAGGATTCCTCTCCCCTTTCATCTTTTCGAACTCATAATGCTTTCTCATTGGTTACCTCCAATAGGATTCCTGTTCTTTCCGGTTTGCCTTGCGGGCTGAGATGATGCGGATCACCGAGTCACTGACCCGATAGCCATGGCAGACCACTATGGCCCGCAGCTTGAAACTCATGCCCAGCATCAGGAAGCGATCTTCGTCACCCGAATGATCAGGATCAAAATACCGAATAGCATTCTCGTCTAGGAAGACCGTCTGAGCTTCTTCAAACGAGACCCTGTGCTTTCGTATATTCTCCAGATCCTTCGCCGCGTCCCAGTCGAATCGAATATCGCTCATATGTACAGTGTACGTATATTATGTTGCAAAGTCAAGGCATTGATGGGTCAGTGGGAACAATAGAACAGAAATACAGGGTTTTGATTTAGCTTCCTGCTCAGCCTCATCTATTTGCCAGTAAAATACACATTTGGAACTACCCATCACCGGGCAAATCAGAGCGATTGTGTGTGTTTTCTTCCCATCGTATCCTCTGATGCCAGCGTTCTTTTATCGGAAGTCAGTGCTCCTGTCGAGGAACGGACCGGTCTGGTATAAATCTTATACAATGATTTTTAAGGGAAAAGTATTGGACAGAAATGGTGTTGATCATCGGCAAACAGAGAAAAATAGTGCAGCCGCCAAATCAGGATTGTCAGGATTGAATAAGGCAATCCTCAATGCCATGTGGGGACTGATTGTTCTGTTCACGACGTACAAAGACTTGGCATCCTGCCCAGGATGGAGAATGCGCCGCCCCGTATTGTTCAAATCTCCTCGTTCTTCAGGCGCTCAAGATACTCCTCCCATTCTGTTGGCAACAGATAGCGTTTCTTGTTGTTACATTCCTTGCATACGGGAACTACATTTCCCTTTGTGGTTTTTCCGCCCCTGATCATTGGCACGATGTGATCCATGGTAAGTTCCTTCGGATTAACTTTTGTTTTGCAGTATGCACAAATACCGGTGGCGCATCTTCTTTTCCACCACTGGGTCTTCCTCAGGTCACGGGCCTTTGCTCGTTCCTTCCGTATCTCTTCTTCTGTAACCGGTAAGAAAAAAGGTTCCATAGGCTACCCATTTTCTCCCCGGATCTCGTTCCAGAGCACGCACCTGTCTCTCCCGGTCCTTTTGGCATAGTAGAGTGCCTGGTCGGCCTTCTCGATGATCTGCTCCTTAGTCTCCGCGTCATGGGGAGATGTTGCCGCCCCGATGCTCACGGTCACTTTCAGGTCTTCCCCATCAATGGAGAATTGCTTGTCCATCACGGCCCTCCTCAGCCTTTCCGCTATTTTCCTTGCCTCTTCGTGGTTTGCGCCGAGCAATATCGCAGCGAACTCCTCTCCCCCATACCGTGCAGGAATATCGATGTTTCTTACCGTTTCTCTTATTATCTCGGCGACACCCTTCAAGATCTCATCGCCTACAGGGTGCCCATACGCGTCATTGACCTTCTTGAAGAAATCGATATCCACAAGCAAAAGGGAGAGGGGGTTGGAGAAGCGCTGCAAGCGTTTAAATTCCGAGGACAGCGTTTCCTGGAAGTGGCGGTGATTGTAAAGTCCGGTGAGGCCGTCAGTTACTGCCATCCGCTCCAACTCGTGATGGAATTGTGCGTTTGCAAGTGATAACGAGGCCTGGTTCCCCAGAACCTCAAGTAACTCAATCTGATAGGAGCTTAATGCGCTGTTTTTCTCCGACAGAAAAATGAGTATTCCCGATAACTCCTTTTCGTAAATAAGGGGAAGCGCGAAAATCGACCCCGCACGGGCTGTTTTAAAAGGCAGAACGGGGGTTTTATTATTTTTCAGGTCTGAAATATAAAGGGATTCGCCGTTTCTGACTGCCATGCCGGGAATCGAATTGCCGAAGTCAAAGAGCTTTTCCTCTGGAGGCACAAACCCGACCTGATAGATGAGCTCATAGAGATCGCCCTGTGGTACGAAGAGCGCTATGGAAAGGGGTGCAATGGTAAATGCCACCTCAATCAGGTTCTGTGCTATGTCCTCTATTTTCAGCGATTTGATGAGGCTTGAACTCCCCTCGTGGAGGATTTTTAACCCGGTGTGCTCCCTGTTAATCTGAGAAATGACGCGGTGCCTGTGGAGGGTCCTCGTGATCTGTTCGGAAAGCATCTCGACTGTTTTTGTATCCTGCTTGTCAAATGGACCTGATGCGATCCGTTGGGCAGTCAACACGCCGGCAACGAAGGTGCCATCGAGAACAGGAATTGCAATCTGTGAGGATGCCGCATTACCGGCAGGGTCTGAATAGGACACCACCGATCTCTTTTCCCTCATGCATTGCGCAATGGATCCCTCATGGCTGATGCTGGAAGACGGTGATTCATCAGTAGAGCACCTGAGGGTTAAGCCGTCTTCTCTGCAGGTGAACAGACTAGCAGAATCTGCTGACAGCACGTGTTTGGCTATAAAAAGGAGTTCCCGTATTTCGGTGTTCGCCTTATTCGTTGCTGACAGATGCTCAGAAATGAGACGTTCTCTGCTGATGCGGTCGATGCCTGCCCCGGAATCCATATCTTCCGCCTCTTCCTTGAGTCTGGCGAGAGATCTCTTGACGGTGTCCCGCTCTTTTTTTATTTGTGTGAGAATTACGGAGAGTATACTCACCGTCAGGACCGTTGCACCGATAAAGAAAGCCTCTTCTTTGAAGCTTCCCTGCGTGAAATGCCTAGCCTCAAGAAACGGAATCGTAAGACTTAGCGGTATCATTATCTTCGGTCCGAAAAAAAACGAAAGAGCGGCGAAGCAGGGAATGTATGCTATACGAAGCCAGGGAAGGCCAAGGGCTTGTATGACTCCGGCGAGGAAAACGTTAAACGAAGAGAGTGTTTCGAGGATATACCCCTTTTCCCTCCTGATGAAGGAGAAGTACGAATAAAGCCCCATGGGGAAGAGCGAGAAGAGGAACCAGCGAACCGGTTGTTTTGAAGGGAGACCAAAGAGAATCCCTGCATAAGCAAGGAGGAGAAGAGAGAGAGGGAGAATCCTTTTTACTCTGATGCCACGCCCCGTCTTGCCGCCTCTTCCTTATAGAATTTCTTGTACAGCACCTCCCACTCGGGAGTTCCCTCGATTATCTTCCGTGAAAAGGACTGCATTTTTTTCCTGACCGATTCATCAATATCCTGACCAACCTTAAGGAAAGAGACCATGGATCGCTTTATCTCACGTCTTATCTTCCCCTCATCCGCATTCAACCCTATGATGTCCCCGTCAAGCAGACCCTTGAGAAGGACATGGCTGAGATGCGAGATCTTGTCGTCAGAGAGCATCAAAGGATAAGTCCTCTCTCTTGGACAATCTTTTTCTTGGTGAGCTCGAACATCTTCCGGTAATCGAGTCTCCCCTTCTCTATCTCTGCGGAATACTTCTTGAGCATCTCTCTGACCTCGTTATTCACCGCGTCTTCGATCATGAGCTCATTCATGATGAGCTTTTCTATTTCAGCAAATAACTGTTCTTTGGGTACCTTCGGTTCGACCAACCCTTGCGAAAGGAGATTATCCTCGATCCTTTTGGCTATAAGGGGGACCCAGGTCTTCGGAATCCTCATCTATTTTTCCACAAAGGAGAGAATGGCGATGTTCCGGGCCCTCATGACAGCTTCGGTCAGGCTTCGCTGGTGTTTTGCGCAGACACCCGTCATACGGCGCGGCAGCAGCTTTCCCCTCTCTGTCAGATAGCTTCTCAGCACCTTGATATCCTTATAATCGATATACTCCGATTTCTCTGCACAGAACCTGCAGAATTTTCTTCTTTGGAATCTCTTTTGCTGCACACTTGCCTCCTTTCGTTATTGAGTATGGATGTTAAAATGGCTCAAGATCGGTCGTCTCATCAGGTGGTGGCGAGTCGACTTCGGAAGACGGCTGCCCCTGCGTATCAGCCTTTTTGGGGAGGAACCGGACAGTCTGTGCTACAACCTCAAACTTGCTCTTCTGCTGGCCTTCAGACTCCCATCTCCTTTCCTGCAGTCTGCCTTCCACGAGGATAGCGTTGCCCTTATTCAGATACTGGCTGCAGTTTTCAGCCTGCTTTCCAAAGGTGACAATGTCAATGAAAAGGGTCTCCTCTCTGAAGCCCTCACTCTGTTTGTATTTTGAGTTTACCGCGATCCTGAANNGGGGTATACCTGAGTTCAGGATCCTTCGTAAGGTTCCCGATCAAAATAATTTTGTTGAACATCTATGCCTCGCTTTTAGCTGTTGATGGCTCTTCCGGCTTTGCCAGCACCACGCCTTTCAACATCTTTTTGTCCAGCTTTATGACCATATATTTTATCACCGGGTCATAAACCTTGTAGTAGTCCTCGAGTTTCTTGACAAAGGAGGGATCTGACCGGAAGAGCAGGAACAGGTAGAAACCCTTCTTATGCTTTCTCACTTCGTAGGCGAGTTTCTTTCTT
>DMNE01000424.1 GCA_003453735.1 Nitrospiraceae bacterium
TCAGAATTTGCAGAAGGAGGAGTCACACTATGTTTGTAATCTTGGTAAATTATGTTAAACCCTTGAGCGAGATTGATGCACATTTGGAGGCGCATCGTCGTTTTCTTGATGAAGGCTATGCCGCGGGTTACTTCCTTGCTTCCGGGCCCCGGGTACCCCGCACGGGAGGAGTCATCCTTGCCCACGCCACTAGCGCGGAGGAAATCAAGGCTTTTATAGCCAAAGATCCTTTCAATCGCGCAGGCGTTGCAACATATGAAATCGTGGAATTCACTGCAGTGAAATTTGACCCGAGATTGCAGCTGGTTGTTCAGTAGAGGATAGCCTGCCGATTCCACGGAACGCACTGCAACCTCAATAAGGTAACGGTCCTTCCTTTAGTTGTTGTAGCTATGGTTCTTTTTGGGAAACAATACCAATATATGTCCCAGAAGAAGATGAGTACGCGGAAATTGCATACGGCAAATTTAATGAGGATTCCACATGAAAAACATCAGAAATACCGGGACACAGAATAATTTATCAACGCGAGCAACCGCGGGATATCTGCTCATGCTCATCACACTCATCATGACGCTTACATCATGCGAACATCAACCCTTGTCAAACAATAGGGAGGTTACTGAAAAGATCATAGAAACTTATGGAGGCAGGGAACGGTTGGTGAGAGTCGTGTCGGTTGCGGCTGAGGGTCGGATANNTATTTGTCGATATCAATTATACCCGATCCACGGAACGAAGGATTCTGAATGGTTCTAAAGGTTACCGGGGTACTGGAGGGCAGCTCGAGGAAGTTTTTGGCCCGCGCTATCTCGCCATGCTCTACCAGTATGATGAACTAAATCTGCCGTACGGGTTGCTGGACAACAGCTTTACAGTATCTAAGCTACGGAAGGATATACTGAACGGTGAAAACGTGNNCAGGTGTACTGACCGCACTGGTAATGACATGGAGGTGTTTGTGAACGCAGAGAATTACCGCATCGTTAAAAGCATTGGTACTTTTACCATGGGGAGCCAGTCGACGAGTTTGAGCTCCGAATTCAGCGATTTTAGGAACGTTGATGGTGTCCTGTTCCCCTTCAGGATTGTCAATTACGCCGGTGGGAATAGAATCGCTGAAATTACTATTGCCCGATACTTGGTTAATCCGACGATTGATGATTCGCTATTTACTCCTTGACGGAATCTAAGGAGAGTCCCGTATTGAGCAGCAAGACCATAATTCAAGTGACAAGCTTTTTCCTGAAACATTTGAGCGTGTACACTGCAGCAGACGATTATCGTGGAAATCCTACGGTCGCGATACGAAATCTTAATTCTGATAAAACGCATCCGCCATAAGAATACCCATCTTTTTTCCTTTATATTTTGAAACAATTCTTTTATACTTTCACAGCTATCATGTCTTTTAAAATATCATTTACCTGTAATTAATATCGAGGGAGGATGGGCCAGAACAACATAATGTCGTAATTAACCGTAAAAACGAAGTGAGGGAAGAGGAGTGAAAATCTCACGCTGCCCCGCAGCCGTGAAGGGAACGAAAACCCAAAACAAGCCACTGTCATGAGTAATATCATGGTGGGAAGGCGGGTAAGTAGGATTAAGCCCTGAGCCGGAAGACCTATATAAAGACAAAGTTGAATTCCCGCGGGAGGAATTAATGGATAACTATAAATATTTTATTCACAACGAGTGCAGTTATTTCCCTTGTCACGATCTCCAGGAATGGAAATCATGTCTTTTTTGCTGGTGTCCGCTTTATTTGCTCGATTGTCGTGGAAAGTTTACCATGAATAATGAAATCAAGGATTGCTCGAGTTGTGTTATCCCCCATACTGCAGAAGGGTATGATTACGTTCTGGAAGTAATACGGACTACCATTTATCAAAAAGCACATCAGGACTAAGATAATTGAGCCAGTTGTTTGTGGCGGTGAACCCATTTATCGTGGAGGGTTTACTGAATCCGTTGTCTTGAAGACGAAAGTGGCAGTTGCAGGGTATAACTGTAATTTTGAAACGTCCACCCATGATCGGAATCGTCGGCACCTCAGGGCATCAAGCACAGATTCAGACAAAATACCATGAGTGGTACGGTATGTCATTGATATGCTTGATTACTCTTCGAATCAGATGTTATCGACTCATGGTTCAGGTCGGTAGGTCAGGGTTAACGCACGCGAGGTTCTTTTTTAACCTGCAGATACTGGTAATAACCATACTTGCTATTGCCGGCTGCGACCTTCAGAACAAAATGCTCTATTACCCAAGTCAATCTGTCCCTTCACAAGAATCGCTTGCTGCAGACAATATCGCATTCTGGCCCTCAGGTGTCGAAGGCTATCGAGGCTACATCAGCACCGCTGCGGTGAACAGCCGCAGAGGCACCGTCGTGGTTTTTCACGGAAACGCAGGCACCGCGTCCGACAGGGTATATTATGTGAAAGCCCTAGTGCCTCTTGGGTTTAGAGTGATACTTGCCGAATATCCGGCATATGGAGGGCGGAAGGGAGGACTGGGAGAAGCCGCATTCGTGAATGACGCGAGAGAGACGCTACATCTGGCCATGGAAAAATGCGGTAGGCCGATTTTTCTGCTGGGAGAATCCTTGGGATGCGGCGTGGCCGCATCTGCCGCCAAGGACGCTTCTGTTCCAATCGAAGGCATCGTTCTTATTACACCATGGGATACGCTCTTGTCAGTTGCAAAAGAGAAATTTCCATGGCTCCCTGTCAGTCTGTTGCTGAGAGATAAATATGACACCGTTGACAATATGAAGGCGTTTAAAGGGAGAATCGCAATTGTCGCAGCCGATCGGGACGAGGTCATACCGGTTCGGCACGCGCTTGCATTATATGAGTCGCTACCGGGGAGCAGGAAGATGTGGGTCATTCAAGGGGCCGGACATAACGATTGGCCTGAACTCGTTGGGCCGTCATTATGGAAAGAGCTTGCGGACTTCATCGAAGGCAGCAAGAGAATATAAAAAATATATTTAGGCGCGTATATTTCGAGTGCCGGATAGCTCATAAGACGGCTTAATACGCGGTGCATCTTATCATCACCCATGCTTTCAGAACTTTTAAAGCGAGGAAACAGTATGACGAACAGAGAGGAATACATTGATAAATTGGCAGCACAGCTCAAGGAGTGGTCCGCCTCGGTCGATGAGCTTGAGTCCAATGCCCGTGCGGCCAAGGCCAATGTGAAAAATGAGTATGAAAAACAGATCAGACAAATGAAGGATAAGCGCGATACCGCGTTTCAGAAACTTCAGGAGCTTAAAGGTGCGAGCACCGATGCATGGGACACTCTGAAGGCTGGCTCTGAAGCGGCATGGGCAGACCTTAAGAACGCTGTCGCTGCAGCGAAAGAGCGGTTCAAAAAAAGCTAAGAAAGAGCCAAGCGTGTATGGGAACTGACATGGGTACCGAGTTGGCCCACTGCAGTTCCGAGGAAGTGGCGGACCCCATTCTCGCTGGCTATGAAAAAGCGTTACAAAAATTTAATGGTCCAAATATCATAGGAATTATATGGCGAGAATCTTAATTACAGGATCTGCCGATGGACTCGGCAAAATGGCCGCTCAGTTACTGGTTGCAGATGGACACAAGGTAGTGCTGCATGCCCGTAATCAAATACGGGCTAAAGAAGCATTACTTGGTGTTCCCGGAGCTGAAGCTGCCGTATTTGGTGATCTTTCCAGCATATCGGAAACTAAAAAGGTTGCGGAACAGGTAAATGATCTGGGCTTATTTGATGCCGCAATTCATAATGCAGGTGTTGGCTATCGAGAATCTTATCGTATCCAGACCGTTGATGGATTGCCGGCGGTCTTTGCAGTAAATTCTTTGGCACCATACCTTCTGACATGCCTGATTAAAAAACCAAAGCGCTTGATATATATTAGTTCAGGCATGCATCGGAGTGGTGACTCCCCCTTGAAAGATTTGACATGGGAGGCCCGTCCATGGGATGGGTCTAGAGCATACGCCGATTCTAAATTACACAATGTCATCCTTGCCTTTGCTGTTGC
>DMNE01000005.1 GCA_003453735.1 Nitrospiraceae bacterium
AGAAAACGAAGGATAGGGTCATGGCTTATAAATCGAAGATGTCAGAGACTGCGCCAAAAAAAAGAGAGAACGGAATTATCTATGGATCCGCCGAAGGGAGCAGCCGGCGAAGGCAAGGGATCTAACAACACTGGCAAAGGCCAAGAGGGCAAACAAAAGACGGCTGAGAATAAATTACAATTGTAATAGGACTCGATTAATGCCCCCCTTTGGCCAAAATCATAATTTCAGCAACTGCTGAAACATATCCAATCGGTGAAATAGGACCGATATCGCCGAACTCTCTTTTCTGAAGAGGTCAAGTTTATACTTCTTAGTAACCTGCACGAAATGAATCGGGGGGCAGATATTCTCCGTATTTTGCGGTATAGTTGCTGGCTTCATCATCAATGATTGCGACTGTTTTTCTTAGGCTTTCCTTGATCGGGTGAAGGTATTTCTGAGTGGTGCCTATATCTCTTTGCCCTAAGATTTCTTGGACTGATACAAGGTCAGCCCCTAACATAAGGGCATGGGTAGCAAAGGTATGTCTGAGCATGTTCGGTGTTACTCGTTTTTTCAGTCCGGCTTTCTTAGCTGCGGTATCTATCGCCTTCCTAATGGATCTAACGGGCCTCTCGGAATTAGAGAAAACCCATCGTCCCTTCCTGTTCTTATACAGCTCTTCAAGGATTCTGAGGGAGGTACTATTCAGGGGTATCGTCCTTTCCTCGCTCGTTTTAGGTTTCCATTCCTTTTTCGCTTGCACTTTCACGGTTTTTAACCCGAAGTGCACATCGTTCCATTCGAGGAATGCGAGTTCCGCAGGGCGCATTCCGGTATTTTTCCCCAATATTACCCTCTTTACGGCTAGATCATAACTTACATTTTGTTTCAGGAGGGTAAACTCCTCTTCGGTAAGGAATGCGTGCTGCTTCTTGCTTTCCTGCAGCATTGGATATTTCAGATCCACCGTGGTGATATATTTCTTATCTTTCGCGTAGTTCATGATCTTTCTTATAAGCCCCACGTGTATATTGACAGTTCTGTTTGCATAACCACGTGATTTCTGGCCACCCTGGAAGGCGAGGACCATATCGTTATCTATATCCTGCAGCAACCAGTGGCCAAATACTGATTTCAAATGCTTATTGTAATCTGTCGAGTCCAGTTCGAATGTTCTTACTGATTTAGTTTTCCTTATGTGATCGAGGTATTCATTTGCCACCAATCCAAAGGTGACGTCATTCTGTATGTCTGCGATATGTAGTTGCTTAAGCCTGAATTTAGTCTTCAATTCGGCTTCTGCATCCCTTGCATTTTTCCTAGAATTTCCTGCCTTTCTATTGATCCTCACCCCTCCAAGACGTATGTCGATATACCACGAAGTACCTCTTCTATACACGGACATTTTTTGCTTCCCTCTTTTTGTTCTGCTTGATAACTACATTATTGAAAAGCTCATTGATTTCCTGTTTCAGATTAGCTTTCTTTATGGCCTTGCCATTTACTTTTTCCATAGATTCATTCGCCAGATTATGAAGGTGGTCCATCACATTTTTTACAAAAAACTTTCTTGGACGGCCGAATGAACCCATCTGTCGTGCATGGCGATTTATAAAGGCTTTCGTTAAGTTAAGCTCTTCAACGAGATAAGAGTCGTCAGCTATGCCATGTCGCTCATCCATGAATACACTCCCGTTGCGCACAAGACCGAATAAGCTTCTCGACCTCTCGGCAATGATTAATCAATGTCATAATCTCCCTCACTAAGTTCAAGCTGGATCCGTTAATGGGCCACGTTCTCAAAGCAATATTACTCTTTGCCTGCATCGAAATCTCACCCCATGGGATGCAAGCGAATATATAGATGCTGAGAAAGGCGCAAGGGTCGGGAAATAGGGCCTGGGGTATTTCCTGAAATGGAGGAACAGATCACTGAATAGTGTCTTATTTTCGATGGACGAGATGAAGTCTTGCCTTTCGCGGAGGAGGAACGAGACTTCTGTGGATAGCGGTGGGAAAAAGATTATTCCGACATTTTCACGACATGAGGAAAGCGCAAAGGGGCTACAATTCCCGTAACCTCTTGATTTAAATGGTCGGGGCGACCCGATTTGAACGGGCGACCACTCGCACCCCAAGCGAGTGCGCTACCAGGCTGCGCTACGCCCCGATTACTGAATGCGGCTCAGGATATCACTGAGCCTTTTCTTGATCTTCTCGAGGACTTCCTTTGAGGAGGATTGAACGATAGGGTTTTGTATTTGTCTAGGCGGTTCGTTCTCTCCAAACTTCTTCCGTACCCCTTCTATTGTATAGCGGTCTTCATAGAGGAGCTTCTTTATCCGGAGAACAAGATCAAGGTCTTTTCGTGTATAGACCCTCTGCCCGGATTTATTCTTTCGCGGCCTCAGAAAAGAGAATTCAGATTCCCAGTATCTGAGCACNNTCGGGGAAAGGCCTCTGCGTCTTAGGGATGTTTTCAGCTGGCGTCCGGTGCATCAATCTTTTCCACAGTATTCTTTAGATGGTTGCTGGCCCTGAATGTGATGACCCTTCGCGGCGTTATCTCAAGATCACTCCCTGTTTTGGGATTCCTCCCTCTCCGCGCATTTTTCTTTTTCACGTTAAATGTCCCGAACCCGGAGACCTTCACTGATTCTCCCTCAACAAGTGTCTGTTTGATCGTATCAAAGATCATCTCAATAATATCCTGAGATTCAATCTTCGACAGCCCCACTTTTCCGAATACCGCATCAACCAGATCAGCCTTTGTCATAGGTACCTCATACCCTTAACGAGAAATGACGCTGTCCGCTACCAGCTTTTCTTAATTATATTAACGGGATAGACTGTTGTCAAGCGAAATCATGGTCTTGCCAGTAACCGTTCAGTGAAGACTGGGAAGAGGGGACTTGCGTTCTGGCCGCCGTTTGTGGTACAACATCATGAATGGAGATGGCGGTTAAATATCGCGGCAGAGAATTCAGCAGCAGAGAGCTAGCCGAAGTACGTGACATTATCGCGGGGCACCCCAACAAAAGCAGATGGTATCTTTCGCGCGAGATATGCCGACAGTGGAACTGGAGACAACCTAACGGCACTCTCAAGGACATGGTATGCCGCGGGTTTTTGTTGCATCTGGCAAGACTGGGACAAATAGAATTGCCGCCAGTCCGTCATGAAACCCCGTATCGCTTAGCCCACCGAAAGAGACCCGAGATTATCGAGGTAGACAGCACTCCGATAGAGAATGGATTAGCAGGAATAAAACCGGTCGAACTCCGCCAAGTCAGTAGAACCCCCTTACAGAAGCTTTACAATAGTCTGATTCAGCAATACCACTATCTTGGGTATACAAGGCCGGTAGGAGAACATTTGGAATATCTTGCCTTCTCCGGGGGCCGTGTAATTGCCTGTAGTGGGTGGTGTTCAGCGCCCAGGCATATCGGCAGCCGTGACCGGTATATCGGATGGAATAAAGAACAGCGACAGCAGCGGCTTCACCAGCTGATCATAAATACCCGTTTTCTTATCATGCAATGGGTCCGGGTGCCGCATCTTGCGTCTTATCTCTTGGGGCTGAATGTACGCAGAATCGGACGAGACTGGCGAGAGGTTTACCACCATGACATTCTGTGGCTTGAGACCTTTGTAGATCCTGAAAGGGGATTTACTGGGACTTGTTACAAGGCTGCCAACTGGCGATATCTCGGAATGACTACGGGCCGGGGCAAGGCGGATCAAACAAATAAGCCAAACCGGAGCCTCAAATATGTATTTGGCTATCCGCTCAGGAAAGACTTTCGGGAGGCGCTGTGCGATGGGATATCGATCCCACAAAGATAGAGGAT
>DMNE01000133.1:0-291 GCA_003453735.1 Nitrospiraceae bacterium
TTCTAGTGCTTCACGTCCACGTCTTGCCGACCAGAAACTGTTTGCAACAACCGCAACCCCTGAATCGATCTGCACGACAGCTTTGATTCCTGGCATTGCCTTAACCTTCTCCGCGTTCACGCTTTTTACCTTTCCACCGAATACAGGCGAACGGGCGATCACGGCCGTAAGCATGCCAGGTACAGTAACATCAATACCAAAGATCGCTGCGCCATTAGTCTTTGCAGGGGTATCAAGGCGCTTTGCGGGCTTGCCGATGAGTTCGAACCTAGACGGATCTTTGAGCACTCG
>DMNE01000133.1:384-533 GCA_003453735.1 Nitrospiraceae bacterium
CTCCAGACGCTGCTGCTGCCTCCGGTCATTTGCATTCCGTATACAGTATGGTTGTAAACCTGCGCCGCCGGTGCTGACTCCACCCGTATTTTCTTCCAGCCGCATTCAAGCTCTTCGGCGATAAGCATCGGTAATGAGGTATATACCCC
>DMNE01000133.1:578-5933 GCA_003453735.1 Nitrospiraceae bacterium
ACCAAGTATCAGTCCTCCTCCGACCAAAACACCGGTCTTCAAGAGGTCACGACGGCTTATGTTGATAATGTCGATCATTTCTGACCTGCTGCCAGCATCATCGCTGTTGTGTGAATAGCCTTGCGAATTCTCTGATAGGTACCACAGCGGCAAATGTTACCTGACATTGCGTCGTCTATTTCAGCGTCGCCGGGGTTCGGGTTCTTCTTTAACAGCGCAACCACCTGCATGATCTGTCCCGACTGGCAATAGCCGCATTGAGGCACCTCCTCAGCAACCCACGCTTTTTGTACCGGATGACCCAGATTGGCAGAGAGACCTTCGATCGTCGTGATCTCTTTCTTATCGACAGCGGATACAGTGGTGATACAGGAACGAACAGCCTCTCCATCAATGAGCACGGTGCAGGCACCACAGAGCGCCCTTCCGCACCCATACTTTGTGCCCGTCAGTCCCAGCGTCTCCCTGATGACCCAAAGAAGCGGTGTCTCCGGAGCGACATCCACAGCATGTTTTCTCCCATTCACATTCAACGAGATCATATGCCCATCCTTTCATTTCAATAATTCATTTGCTTTTTCCTTTATCGGCTCATCTGAAACTTCAATAGATTATCGAATAAATAGCACGCCTGCCCTGAAAACACTTTCACTTATTTTCTTGCTCCATCTTATTGTTCCGGTCTTGCGAGATATACGAAATATGCCCTTTATTGTTATCTGCCGCCCTGCGCTTAGAGGACTAAACAAGTAAAGGCCTAAACCAGATTCGCTAGTATCGATGGTAACGGCCCTATAGACCTTTCCTGTTGCGTTGGGCTCTAAAACGTAGTCAACTTCATGATGATAATCATCACGTTGCTCCATTCTGGTATGATAAAGTGCCACAGAATCCCCCGATACCCAGAAAGTTATCAGCTCCCTACAGTCAGGCTATCATACGATGCTAACCTTTGCAACTACCTGTACGCGTTGCAAACATTTTCGACATTACCTCTTTTTCCACAAGGGACTGGAGGGGTGATTTCTTGCACAGGCTTTTATGAGGACGGATGAAGTTGTAGAAGATGAGTATTCGCTCAGTCATCGCTCCGCCTCGCATCCTCCGCAGTGCACAGTCTCATCTAAGAGTCCGGTCGGCCGTCGATGCACTCGTACCCATGAGCATTTTATCGTCCTGATATTTCTTCCTCCCCCAAGAACGTACATCCTAAGAACAGGGAGCGGGAATTCCTTCTTATTCAAAGTGGGTTGAAAGAGCCCATGCGTAGGAGGCTGACTGGTGTGCAGACCTCAAAGGTATTGCCGCATGAGCCCAGTTCCCTTCACGCCACATGGCGTCATAGAGCAGAACCTGTGCAGTCGGCAGGGGATGCCCCTGACTTCTATTCAGGGGAGGATAGCACGAACCGGATCACTGAAGGCACAAGCCTTGGGAGCCCGTCTTTCTGAATAAATCTGCCGCTTACCGGTGTAGAATCGTCGAAAATTAATTCGCCGGGAGGTTGTTCTTTCGGGGTAAGCCTATCGGGCTTGTCTGCATACGCTTCCTGGCGGCGGTTCATTGACGATCGCCCAGTAGACCCCTAGAAGTTTTATCGCATCAACAAACTGATGGAAATCAACAGGCTTTACCACATACCCATTCGCGCCGAGATTGTATCCCTCCACTATATCCCGATCTTCCTTCGATGAGGTAAGGATCACCACAGGAATGCACCTGAGCTTTAAGTCATTCCTAATCTGCCTGAGAACTTCACGGCCGTCTATCTTGGGAAGCTTAAGATCCAACAGAACAATAGCAGGATAGCCGTCTGTCCTGTTGGCAAACTTTTCACGGCTATAGAGATAATCGAGCGCCTCTGCGCCATCATGAACAGCTACAACCTCATTGGCGAGATTGTTTTCGGCAAGACCTGTGATAATAAGTTCAATATCGTTTGGATCATCTTCGACCAGCAGAATACGTTTCAGTTGCGGCATGTGGTCTCCTTTGTCTTTGGAAGAGTAAAGTAACATGTAACGCCATGTCTTATGGAACGCTCGTCCCAGGTCCTTCCGCCAAGGCGGGAAGAAATACGGCGGACATTCGCAAGACCGATGTCCGTGCATTCAAATTCATTTACGGAATGAAGCCGCTGGAAAAAACCAAAGAGCTTATCCGCATATTTCATGTCAGCCCCTACGACATTGTCTTTCACTGAAAAACACATACGCGTTCACGCCGTCTCTGCACCTGATCTCGTTCGGCCCGGCGGCAAGTCTCCACTTGAATTTTACTTCATCAGAGATGAGATTGCAAGCACGAGCCTCAGCATCGACTGGTCACCGTGCACGCCAGGCAATCCATCGATCTGCCAAATGATATCCCATCCCTTTCCCTCATTGTAAATTTGTGGGCACCTTCTCTTTGCCTTACTTTTTCCATTTCCATCTCAGAAGCTCCAATGCGTGAAAAGGCGAGAAGATCATCGATGAGCATACCCATCGTTCTTGCGGCTTAGGCTATCACTACCTCCATATCACATGCACTGAAAGGGGACTGACTGAGTCCGTCTGAGTCTTTTGTTCGGTACTTATGCGATGTCAACGCAGCCCGCAACCACCTGGCGAGAAGTTCTGACAAGGATATCGACGGTTACAAAGCAAGGAAGCCGTCCTGCGCATCCTGACAGGACGTTTCCTCTCACCTGTGGAGCCAATACCACGCCTTTGTAGGAAGGCCTACGGGCTTACGCCGGACAATCCTTACTTCTGGGAGCGTTTGGCACCGTCCAAAGGGTTCTTATAGCCAGCGAGCTGTTTGTCTGTAAAAATTCGTAGTGTCTGCCGCTTGCCACTCCCGTGGGAACGGAGCATAATAAAACATCTGATGATCTGATAACTGATAGATTAATTAAAAAACAATTGGTTGACCAGGTGATTGAACACCTAAAAAACGTTATTGCATCGGGCAAATACGGCATAGGGGCCAAACTTCCTACTGAACCCTATCTTATGGAAAAGCTGGGGGTGGGTCGTTCGACCCTTCGAGAAGCTGTACGCGTGCTTGCCCATAACGGAATGCTGGAGGTACGCCAGGGAGGCGGAACTTATGTTAGCGCCCTTCCCGACGATGCCGAGCCCTTCGCACATCGCCTACGATGCCCAGTGTGCGCAAGGTTCAAGAAGTGCGTTGGGCACTGGAGCTCGAGGTCGTCAGGCTCGCGGCACAACGGCGCTGGACGAAGGACCTAGTGCGCATGCGTCGACATCTGAAAGAACGGCGTAAGGCACTTATACGAAAGGACATGGCGGCGGCGCTTGACGCAGATCTCTCATTTCATTGTGCAGTAGCAGAGGCCGCCGACAACAAAGTTATTNNTCGCACCTTTGCGCTTGCCCTGCGCAGAGCGCTGGAGACCTTATGGGACGCGATGGGCAGCAATCCGGCCGAGACAGAGCAGTTGCATCACCAACTTGTGGAGGCAATCGCTGCACGCGATGTCCTGCAGGCAATAACTACGACGGCTGTCCTGCTGGACCGCCACGGCAAGGTATCTTCCGAATCGCTCCCCTTGCGCGCTAAATAAAGATCTCAGAATGACAAGTCAATTATGAGTGGCTTCGACTTATTTATGGTGGGACTGGCGGCCGTGGCAGGAGGTGCGGTGAATGCGCTTGCCGGCGGAGGAACACTTATCACTTTTCCCATGCTTACGGCTGTAGGTGTCCCGGTTGTTTCCGCGAACATAACTAATACAGTGGCTCTTTGCCCTGGTTACCTGGGCGCAACATTCGCCCAGATGAAGGATCTGCGTGGTCAGACGCTGCGGCTATGGTTCCTGCTGCCGGTCAGCCTGCTGGGCGGCATCGGCGGCGGCATGTTAATCCTGAATACGGGTGATCAGGTATTTCGCAAGCTCGTGCCGTTCCTCATCCTTATGGCTGTTGTTCTATTAGCCGTTCAGGACAGATTGCGTGCATGGATCACGCATCGTGCAGGCCATTCCCGAGCAGTTACCTTGCATGACGCATGGTCAATACTTCCGATCATTCCGGCTGCTATTTACGGGGGCTATTTTGGTGCAGGGGTGAGCGTTATCGTCCTTGCGGTGCTCGGCCTTGTGCTGGATGAGTCATTTACCCGTCTCAATGCCTTGAAGCAGGCGGTCTCTTTCAGCATCAATATTGCTGCCGCAATCTTCTTCCTGTTTTCGGGAAAGGTGCTCTGGTCCGCCGCCGTCATTATGGCTGTATGTGCTCTTGTGGGAGGAGCATTGGGGGGCCGACTGGCAGGTATGATCCGTCCGCTTATTCTTCGCCGTATTGTCGTGACGATAGGTTTCCTTGTTGCTCTCATTTACTTGGTGCGGTGAACCAGTTACCCGCCCCCTTACGGGAGGGGCTTCAAGGATCATCGACAGAGTTTATCGCGTGAAGCTGGTTTTGAAGCCGCCGCTGGGGATACGCCTATGCATCTTACCGATGCAAGCGTCTTGGGAACCCTCTATCATTTGACCATGTTATTAGTACCATATAACTCCTCCCTGCTTCTAAATTTTTCTTGTCCATTGCTGCGAATGGCCATTCCTCTTCTTATCGGCAGCTGTGCGCAAAATTTTAGCGGGCTATACGAATGGCTTAAGCCTTTTAGAACATGGAATGGGAATTCCTTTTCCTTCATATGGGGGTGAAAGCGACCATGTGTTTTTTGTAACCTCCGCTTTCTCTGGGCAGCCGGATGTGAAAAATGTCACAGTCAACCCTTGCCGACGGTGGGAAGACAACGGCTTGAAAGGCAAAGAACCCGCCTTTCAAGCCCAATCCAAGGCTTTCCTGTTCTATACAAGGACAACATGTTTCTATGGTCCTGCAATGGAAAGGCGAAGGTAAAACTGTTCAATGGTAAGGAATGGCTCCGGTATCACCTCCCCTTCGAGCCTATCANNAAACGGTTCCCTTCCGAGGAAGGATGGAAACAGCAAAATCCCCTGCCGGTTGAAGAAGAGCAAAATTCCTGGCGGTAAGACATCTGCAGGTGTTGGCTTCGCCCATTAGCCTCGTGCGGTTGCTTCCTAGGAAGCGCTCATCGAGAACTGTTTTCCTCGCCCCGATACTCATGATTCTAATTGTTTCCTTTTCACTCTATTCCAATGAATGGGGCGCCAATGAGTGTACACACTCTCTCTCTTAGTTATCATCCCATATACATGGTATACTGCTAACGGAACCCATTTTCTGTGTCAAAGCAACGGCAGGAGGTACATCATGGTCAAAGTAGCATTGTTCGTTCGGTTAGAAGCAAAGCCCGGCAAAGAGAAAGAGGTGGAGAGCTTTCTCCTCAGCGGCCTTCCCCTCGTTCAGGAAGAACCTG
>DMNE01000136.1 GCA_003453735.1 Nitrospiraceae bacterium
GCGCACCTTTTCGATAGCAGAAATGTAGTGGGAGTCGTTCAAATACCCAAAGTAAGCGCGAGTCGGATGATCAAAAAAAAGTATCCTGAGTGGGAAGCATTTTCTGGACCTGCCGCCACATGACTCTAGCTGAGGTGAAGATAAACGGAAGCATCTTTTCAAGAGACAGCACTTTCCTTGGTGTCGGCGAGCGACAATGTTATAATCTCAGACGTGGGTGTTATAGTAAAAAAGGTGAAATGAGGACACTCAAAATGTGTTATAAGATTATCAGTGTAGTGATACCGCTATTGACTCTGGTAGCGTGTGCGACTACCGCTTTGAAAAAGGGATCAGGCCAGGAGATTGTCCTTGATGAACCACTCTTGAGACAGAGCGACTATATCGATATTGTTTATGAAGACGGTAGTTTTTCCTATGTCAGTTACCTCACCAGAGCAGATCTCGCTGAGGATGGGAAAAAGCCACTCTGTAATGTGGGCGTTCAAGAACCGGCATCGAACTCCACGGGTATCTGGTTATGGGATTTTAGAAGGGTGCAAGGGCAAGAACAGGAGATCATGGAAAGACTCTCCCGAGCCCATATCAAGAAGGTATACATCCAGATTAGCGGTGATCTTGAAGTATTCAGACCTTTTTTACAACGTGCAAGGGAGCAGGCGATAACCGTCTTTGCCCTGGATGGTTCACCTGCTTATATCGATGATTACCGTATTCTCATCGAGGATGTCAAAAAGATACGGGAGTTTAACCATGTGCATCCGGATACAGTGTTTGCGGGACTGCAGGTAGATGTGGAACCCTATCTGAAGAAAGACTTTAACTTACGAAAGAACTATTACGTGCGTCACTATTTAACGATGGCGCAGGAGTTGAGACGTTCTGCGGGAGAAGAGATAAAACTTTCCTTCGCTCTCCCGTTCTGGTTCGATAAGCTGGTTGTCGATGAAAAGCCTTTATCCTTTCAGATTATCGATATCGCGGATGAAGTGGTCATTATGAGTTATAGAACCAATTACCAAGAGCTTCTTGATATTGCATCCTCTGAATTGTGCTATGCGAGCACCGTGGGGAAACCGATTTTTCTCGGCCTCGAACTGAACAAGCTCCCTGATGAAGAGCATTTTATTATGGACAAGGCGAAAGTACTCGGCTTCTCGATTCCTACTCAGGATAAAAGAATTTTCTTGAAGGATCGCCCTGACGATCTCCCTGTCTTAAGAAGGTACCAGGTAAGGTCCGAGAAGATCACTTTTTTTCAGAAAAAAGATAGGTTGCCTGCCCTCATGGCCACATCCCCTCCCTTCAGAAGTTTCTCAGGATATGTGATTCACAGTTATGAAGGACTCTATGAATCAAGATAAGGGGAAGCATCTCGCAGAAATAATAAGGAGTCTGAGTGAGAACCTCGTGGGTGAGGATTTTGAGTTGGTCATGCTGCGCGTACTTTCTTCCCTGTTCCGACCATCCGCTGCGGCATTTGTGAGCAGGGAAACAGACGGCGGAGCAGATCTGATCCGCGTTGTTGAATTGAGAGAAGATCGGCAGAGAACGGATATGATTTCTGAAGCCGATTTTGCAAGGAGATACGGTTTCAGCATCTCTCATACTACTTCAGGTCAGACCTCTCTGTTAGAAGGTTTTTCTGAACTTCCCGGAAGGCTAGTCAGTTCTTTCATCATAGGGAAGTGTCATTGTCTTATTTATATGACCGGTATACAGGATATCGAGTACCTTTCAGAGGAACATTGTGCGCCTCTCCGTTCCCTGATCGAAATGGCCCTTAACGCACGATATTCGATAAAAAAAGCAATGAGATCCATGGAACCGGATAGTGAAACAATCGCTTTCTCGGCTCATAGAATAAAGACCGCTCTTTCATCCATCCGCACAGCCGCTGACATGCTCATGGATCAGGATCTCTCTGAGAGTGATACGGTGGAGCTGAAGAAACTTGTGCACACGGGAGTTATCGAATTGACGGAGCTTATCGACAGACTGTTACAAATGAGATGATAGCTAAAGTCGCACGTCCAGCACGCGGCCTAAACACCCGGGACGTTCCATCATTTTTTCGGCTGCAACGCATGCTTATTACGCCATGGCGGCGGAATTAAACGCTTTCATTAGGGATTCAGATATTGTCCGTGAACTGGCCAGACCCGACAATAGGCTTGTTATGGTCATTGGTGGTTCTGACAGCGGAAAAACGACCCTCGTTAAGATAATCGCTCACTCCTTTTCTGAATCGACAGGGGTCGGTATCGTGGATCTCGATATGGGGCAATCCCATATCGGTCCTCCTACAAGCGTCGCATGGGGAAAGATACAGGGAGAATTTAAAGAATGGGAGGATATCGTTTGTGAGGATTTTTATTTTACCGGTACCACTACTCCCTTAGGCAGTCTGCTTCCCACGGTAGTCGGAGCAAAGCTGTTGATGGACAGGGCCGTTTTGTCCTGTGAAAAGGTTGTTATTGATACGTCGGGGCTTATTGGTGAACCTGCGGGCCGAGTGCTCAAGCAGTTTAAGGTTGACATTCTTTCTCCTGATATAGTCCTTGCGTTGGAACGTTCCAATGAATTGAATCACATCATCGAAGGCTTTCGCTTCCAGAAACGACCGAGGATTTACCGGATTGAGGTTCCTGCCACGGCCAAATTGAAAAGCGCCACGATGCGGAGTCATTACCGTTTTGAAAAGTTCATGAAGTATTTCAAAGATGCCCGAGTGATTGAGATTTCGAGAAAAGGGGTGGGCATGCGATCTACCGGCGGTTCGACAGGATTCGGGCCTCAGGATCTCAGAAACAGAATAGTTTCCTTCAGGGATGACGAGAACAGGGATATCTCCCTCGGCATTATTGAGGAAGTGACAGCCGGGGAAACCGTTTTCCTGATTCGGACCCCTATGGAAGGTAGAGCGAAGATTTCAGCGATTGTTGTCGGGAAAGCAGAATTGGATCGGACAAACAAAGAATTAAGGAACAATAGTTCTAAGAAGAGGTGAAACGGCAATCTATGCACTTGCAACATTTCTGACAGACAGTGCGCGGTGAATGTATTCTTGCTATCCCAAGCCTCCCTATAGAGTTCTTTTATAAATGCGTATGAAATTGTCTCAGAATACCTCAGTCCGACAGAATTGGTCAGTCCCGGTGACAAAATACGGAATACCATACGATCTGACGGCTTGTCGAGCGACCAGACAAAGAAGACGCTTCGCGAAGATTGAAGAGGTTTGAGTCGGCGGCAATCCCTAGTCAGGCTTCCTTTCATCTCAGGGAGCGTTGCGTACAGTTATGCTTCCGAGGCTGGTTTTAACACCTCTCCCGTCAGTCTTACCACCTGGTACATAAATTGCGAACATTTTTATTTTGAGGGAAAAGAAATGGATTGGTTTAAAGTAAAAAAGGCAGTCCCCCAGCCTAGCGATGTCACGAGCTCGACACCGCCGAGAAGCAAATCGAAAAGAGATGGGCAGAATCCATCGAGAACTGAAACAGGGGACGAGAGAATAGATGTCGGATATGAAGCGAGCTGGAGTGGGATTGTCCAGGCTCATGAGTCTGATGAATAAGCGATAGTTTGAATTTCAAAAAAGGCAATTTTCTCTGAGATGAGAGATATGAACGGAATGCGTAAAGATTTGTTGGGCTTTGAGATCGGGTAAACAGGACAAGCGAGAAGGGCTTCCACCCTTTGACATCCTCCGACCATAAAAATGTTGTTGAGTTATGATGGCGGTTTCCTCACAATTAGTACTACAGAACATCTTTCTGTAAAAAAGCGATACTAATCGAATAATCGAAGATCTCTGTCCGAAAGAGACTTTCGCAACTCCATGCTCATATACGACCATTACACGGGGACGGTGCCCCCTGATCGAGTTGTCGTTAGCGATAGAATCTTCAGGCATCGCATCTTCGTGCTTGTGCTCGATGACCCATGTCTGCATCTTTTCCTGTGCCTTGACCACAAGGACGGAGGAGAAAAACCGCTGAGAAAAAGTAATTTCGGGGTATCTCCTTGCCAATGACTTGTATTTTATGGTAGTTTTTGTAATCGATCTTCGGAGGTTGTGAACAGTGGACGAGAAGTACGATCCGCAAAAAGTGGAGTTGAGATGGCAGAAATTCTGGGCAGAGGAACGGCTCTATAAGAGTGAATTTGATGCCAATCGGAAAAAATTTTACTGCCTTGAGATGTTTCCTTATCCATCGGGGAAGATACACATGGGACATGTCAGGAATTACGCTATAGGGGACGTTATCGCAAGATACAAGCGCATGCGCGGCTACAATGTACTTCATCCTATGGGATGGGATGCCTTTGGGCTTCCCGCCGAGAATGCAGCTATAAAACAGGGGGTCCATCCGGCAAAGTGGACATACGAGAATATCGATTCTATGAAGAAACAGTTGAATCGCATGGGGCTTAGTTATGATTGGGATCGGGAGGTGACCACCTGCAATCCGGATTATTATCGATGGAACCAATGGTTTTTTCTCAAAATGTTCGAGAGGGGATTGGCGTATAAGAAGGCATCTTTTGTCAACTGGTGTCAGTCCTGCGCTACGGTTCTAGCCAACGAACAGGTTATTGACGGTAAGTGCTGGAGGTGCGACCATGATGTGATTCAGAAAGAACTCGAACAATGGTTTTTCAAGATTACCCATTATGCGGAAGAACTGCTCGATGGTTGTGACAGTCTCAGGGGCTGGCCCGAGAATGTTGTCACAATGCAAAAGAACTGGATTGGCAAGAGTGAAGGCGTCGAGATGGATTTTGCGGTAGATGGGAGAGCGGAGAAGATCAGGATATTCACCACACGTCCCGATACGCTCTGGGGCGTCACCTTTGTCTGCATTGCACCGGGACATTTTCTTTCGGAGAAACTAGTGAGTGACAAGGAGAAATTAGGTGTGGTAAAGGCAAAATACGGAATGATGGAAGAAAAAGAAGGATTATTTACTGGTCACTATGCCATCAACTCTATGAACGGAGAGAAGATACCAATTTATGTAGCGAATTTTGTCCTTATGGAGTATGGAACCGGTGCCATTATGTCTGTGCCTGCCCACGACCAGAGGGACTTTGAGTTTGCGAAGAAATACGGTCTCCCTATCCAGATTGTGATTGTGCCTGACGGGAAAACAGAAGCACTTCTCGTCCATCCCTCGGGAGGGGAGTGCGAGGGAGGGGGTGAAAGTCTATCCCCAGAAATTACCGAAGCATATGAAGATGAAGGGATTCTTGCGAACTCGGGGCCGTTCAGTGGATTGAGCAGCGGCAAGGCAAAAAAGAGGATTGGTGAGTTTATCGAAAAAAACGGCCTTGGTAAAAGGGTCGTCAACTACAGACTCCGTGATTGGGGAATATCGAGGCAGAGGTACTGGGGGACCCCGATACCGATCATTTATTGTGAAGGATGCGGTATTGTCCCCGTTGATGAAAAAAACCTCCCCGTGATACTCCCGGAAAACGTGAAGTTCACAGGAATGGGCGGCTCTCCTCTGCTAGACTCAGAAGATTTTTTAGAGGTTCCGTGTCCTCAGTGCGGCGGACAAGCAAGGCGCGAGACGGACACGATGGATACCTTTGTAGATTCTTCCTGGTATTTTGTCCGGTACTGTTCAAAAAAAGACGAGGATGCCCTGAACAAAGTGAATATTTCCTACTGGATGCCCGTGGAGCAGTATATCGGCGGGGTTGAGCATGCAGTTCTTCATCTTCTTTATTCACGTTTCTTCACCCGTGTTATGAGGGACATCGGGATTCTGGGTTTCGATGAGCCTTTTACAAATCTCCTCACCCAGGGTATGGTGTGCATGGAGACCCAGAAATGCCCTGAACACGACTGGCTTTTTCCCGAAGAAGTGAAAGATGAAACTTGCATCTACTGTGGGAAGGAGATCGCAAGGGGCAGGGTCGAGAAAATGTCAAAATCAAGGAAGAATGTGGTAGATCCTGACCGTCTTATTGCTCAATACGGTGCTGATACAGCAAGATTGTTCTCCCTCTTCGCCGCACCGCCCGAGAAGGATCTCGAGTGGTCTGATAGGGGTGTGGAGGGTGCATACAGGTTTTTGAACAGGATATGGGGAATCGTACAGAGATTCAGTGTGGAAGAGCAGAGACGCATGAGTGCTGAAGGAGATAAAGTTCTTGCCCGGACTTCTGAACTTTCTAACTTTTCTGCTCATACCGCAGTATTGCTGCGTAAGACTCATCAGACAATAAGACGCGTCACGATGGACATCGAAAGAGAGTATCACTTCAATACTGCCATTGCAGGACTCATGGAACTCGTGAATGAACTTTCCCTCTTTCAGGCTGAAACGGACGGAGAATGGGCAGTATTCAGAGAGTCCATAGAGACGGTCCTTCTGCTGTTATCTCCGTTTTCCCCTCACATTGCTGAAGATCTGTGGGTGCAGGTCGGTAATCAGCCGAGCATATTCATACGGGACTGGCCTGAATGGGACGAAGAGAGAACGAAAGAGGAGGAGATAGAACTTGTTATTCAGATAAACGGTAAAGTGAGGGCAAAGGCCAGGGTTTCCCCAGGACTGTCTGATGACGACATTAAGGAGAAGACCTTGAACGAGGAGAAGATAAAGGACATTTTGTCCGGAAAAACTATAAAGAAAATTTTCGTGGTAAAAGGCAAGCTCGTGAATATCGTGGTGCAAGAGGCATAACTGTCTCGGCCGGACAACGATACCGTCTTTGCCTTTTGTCCGCTGCGGGTGTTGAGGTGGAAAATAACAAAAACAACGTATCGATGTTAGATGCGCCCAGACTGCATGCTATAAAGTTACGGCAACAGCTCAAAACGTATCAGAGGATTATTAGGATTTTCTTTCCTCTCTTCTGCTTGCTTTCTGCCCTGGGTTGCGGATATACCATCCAAGGCAAGGCTTCTCTTCCTTTTCGCTCCGTCAGCATCGGGCAGATTGTGAATAAGACCTATCAACCGAAGCTTGAAGACAAATTGCAGACAGCGCTTGTAGCAGAATTGATGAAGAACGGCATAGCGTTAGAGAATGGCTCGGCATATAGGATAGAAGGAGTCATCACCACCTATCAATTAAACACCCTTGCCGCAGCGGCGGGCACCGCTGTGGAATATGAGGTGATCATACGGGGCGATTTTAAGCTCGTTGAACCGTCGGGTAAAATCAAGGCACTAAAGGGAGGAGGAGTATTTATCGTCTCTTTTTCAAGCCAAGGAAATCTTGAAGATGTCATAGCCCTGAGGGATCAGGCTATTGAGCGTGCATTAAAGGACCTGTCCACCGAATTGGTCATTTCACTCATCTACCCATGAGCATAAAACATTTTTTTCAGGAAGTCGAAAAAGGGCTGCGGTTACCCGTGTATTTTATGTACGCTACTGACCCATATCTTCTTAAGGAGGCCTCTCTGATTGCTTCACGGGCCCTCCCCGAAGAAGAAAGGGGCTTTGGTTTTTCTACCTTTGACCTGGATGGAATTGAGGAAAAACCCTCTTTTGACCAGATAGCCGATGTCTTAAATACGATGCCCTTTATGGGAGGGCGAAGGATTGTTGTGGTCGAAAACATTCAGGAACTCGGAAAAAACGATAGGGAACCCCTGCAGAAGTACGTTTCAGATCCTTCACCTTACTCTGTCCTTATCCTTTTGCACAGGGGCAATCCAAAGGGTCAAATGAAGGAGCTTACAAAAAAAGTCAAAGCTATACTCCTCGATCTCCGGCAACAGGACTTTCCCCTCTGGATCAAAGACAAGGCACGGCAGAGGGCATTGGTTCTTACGGATAGGGCCATTGAGTATCTCTTGGGGGTCGTCGGCCCGGATGTTGGTCTGCTCTCATCCGAGCTAGAGAAATGCACTCTCATCGGGAAGAGCCCTATCGACCGAGATGATCTTCTCGGAGTTGTGAGCGGCAGCGGTGACTATAATGTATTTGACCTCGTAGATGCCATAAAAGACAAGAATATTGAACGGGTTTTCAAGATCGCTAAGGCACTGCAGGGCACCGCAGATCCATACAGTCTCTTAGGGGCCATCAATTGGTACTATAGCCGCATGTCAACACAGGACAAAAGCAGAACGGCTTACTATGACAGGGTCTTCGGACTCCTCAATGAAGCAGACATAGGCATCAAGACCTCAGGGGGAACATTTCCTCTGGAATATCTTCTTATGAAGCTACTTCAGGTCTGAAAAACGTATTGGCAATCCTGGCAAGACGTGATATCTTTCTGGAGGCGGTGTTTCTCTGGATAATGCCCTTGGAAGCTGCCTTCGTGATGATCTTCGTGGCCTCTGCGAAAGACTTCTGGATTTCTTCCTCATTCTTGTCTGAGACAGCAACTTCGACTTTCTTGGTAATGGTCTTGATCGCTGTTTTCACCGCCTTGTTATGCAGCTTTTTTTTCTCTGCCTGACGAGCCCTTTTGATGGCTGAAAGATTTTTTTTCGGTGCAGCTTTTCCTGCCAAGGTATCCTCCTTAGTGTGATATAAAAAGATGCTCTCTTTAACTGCGAAGATTAAAATAGCACAATCTAACTGAGAAAATCAATCATTTCTTTTGTTTTTCTCGCACCTTGAGCAGATGGCAAATGAAGGCATGAGACCAGCATTTTGGATCTCGTTATGGTAAAATTTCTCGTATGAAACGATACCGTCCAATCTCCCTGAAAAAAATAAGGACATACCCTCTCGGCACAAGAAAGAGCAAGGTTGAGATCCAGTCCTCTGCCACTCCATACAAGAAAGGCAGTTCATTCAAGACTTTCATGAATAGTCTTCCTTCTTTCCTGGCGGCCTCGGACTTCAAGTCAGTAATATCGGCCATTGTTGAGGCGAGGAAAAAAGAGAGACCGGTAATCCTAGGTATGGGGGCACATCCCATAAAAGTGGGACTTTCACCGGTTATCATCGACCTGATAAAAAAGGAGATTATCACCGGTGTCGCGGCAAACGGCGCGTGCATTATCCATGACTTCGAACTTTCGCTCTTGGGGAGGACTTCAGAGGATGTTGCAAACGAACTCGGCGCAGGCAGGTTTGGCATGGCGAGAGAGACGGGGAGGGAAATTAACAGGGGAATCAACGTAGGTGTGAAAAAAGGGTACGGCATTGGTCAGTCCGTCGGCGAATATATCTTCAAGAGTAAAAACAGATTCAGAGGCATGAGCATATTTTCCGAGGGGTTCAGACTCGGAATTCCTATGAGTGTCCACGTAGCCCTCGGAACCGACATCATGCACATGCACCCCCAGGCGGATGGCGCTCTGACCGGCAAAGGGAGTCTGAGGGATTTCAGGCTGCTGGCATCGGTTGTCTCTGACCTCGAGGGCGGGGTATACATTAATCTCGGTTCTGCCGTTATCCTCCCCGAGGTCTTTCTGAAGGCACTCACGGTGGCGAGGAATCTCGGTCACCAGGTTGAGGACATGACGACAGTGAATATGGACTTTATCCAGCATTACCGGTCGAGGGAAAATGTCTTGAAGCGTCCGACGCTGATCAAGGGCAGAGCGTATGCCATAACGGGGCATCATGAGATTATGTTTCCGCTTCTTGCAGCGGGGATTGTCGAAGAGATGGGATGAACGTGACCATTGACATCGATGTCTGTATCGGGTGTGGAAGGTGCGAGGAGATATGTCCGGCGGTCTTTCACCTC
>DMNE01000025.1:0-2700 GCA_003453735.1 Nitrospiraceae bacterium
GATATGCTGCTTAAGCAGCATATCATGGAAGGCGAGGTGCTTGTGGAGAGCGTTGCCTTCTCGTTAAGAGCCCCCCGCAATCGAAAAGAGATGGAGCAATGAGGCTTGGCGGCAGGTTCTCAAAGCCGGGCTGGCAAGACTCCGTCCTGAGGAGAGGGTAGTGATCACTTTTCGGAATCTGCAAGAAAAGTCAATGAGGGAGAGTTCCGGGTTGACCGGCTGGAGTGAGGCGAAGGTGCGTGCTTTCAGGGCACGGAAAGAACTGAAGAGAATCCTGGAGGATACCCATGAAAACTGATCCGAGTGATGAGAAGCTTGAGAGGCTTTTTGCCGCAGCGCGCAAAGCCGAACTGTACAAACCGAGCAGGGAGCTAGAGCTTGAGACACGGGTGATGGCAAAGATTCGCGCGACACATCAGGGGCAGATGTCCTTTCTTTCATGGACGTGGCGGCTTGTTCCTGCTCTTGTCTGTGTCGTGATCTTGCTGGGAATCTGGACTTACGCGACTGAACCTCATTATACAGTTGATTTTAGCGCGGTAGCGAAGATAGGGAATGAAGAGACGATGCTTACGGCTTATTTAACAGGAGAATGAAGTGATAAAGTGGAAAGTCATCGGCAGTATTCTGCCTTTACTGCTGCTAGGTGCGCTAAGCGGTGCCCTTGTGACTCAGAAACACTGCCCGAAAAAGATTGAGAGTATTATCGCCGATGAATCAAAGACGATGAAAGAATTCGTCCTCCAGAGGATAAACGAGCTTCATCCGAAGACGCTGAGGGATTTTTTTAATCGTAGGCTATTTCCTCTTTAACAATAGTAAGTTATCTTATTTCTGTAAGTAGGTCAAAAGTACATCGGTCAGCGTGAAAGATAACCGTAAGTCTTTGCAATATAAGCACAAATAGCCTCTTTTCATTTTTTTATATGTTCTCATTAACGGCCTTAGCCCTCTCCTGTTTTAATCCCTCTTTTCTTTCCATTGAACGTTTGCTTGCAGTATTTATTGATTATGACCAAAACGACGTGGAGAGGCATGCCTCAGGTCCTTACCATAAAACATGGCTTGTGCAGAGCTCAAGCCGATCTTTGCCACACAGCCCCTGACGTGGTGAGCGTTCGCGACTACTATTTCCCGAGCGAGATTACCGCCAATGGGTGGAGGTTTTTCGGCTTCCTGAAACACGTCTTTGTTCTGATGAAACAGGCGGCAGAAAGAGCCAGTAACCACACGGAGGAGGATTTGCCGGAGAATCAGGAGTTGTGGCTCACTCAATCCTATCAGCAAGCTAAAGGTTTCGGGGTGGAAAGAAGCTTCTCGCTGTTTTTTTAGGGATTCTTTCGAACTGTTTTTCGGGAAGGAATGGTCATGTTGTAACCTCGTGCATGGTCCCATCGTCTATCTTTTTAAAAGGACAGAAGAAGATGCGTGCAAAGGGGGGAATGAAATGAAAATGAAAAAGGCCATTTGTCTTATTAGTGTCGTCATAGCGTTGCTCATTATAGGCGTGCCCCTCGCATATGGGTATGGGGGACATGGGTATGGCGGACATGGGTATGGCGGGCATGGGTATGGATATGGGCATTGGTATGGAGGATATGGGTATCGGTATGGATGGGGCGGATGGGGCCCATGGTGGTGGTGGGGTTATCCAGCTTATCCGTACTACTATCCGTACTACTATCCATACTATTATTCGCAACCGCCTGTTGTTACGCAGGAGCAGTCTCCGACATATGTAGAGCCGACGCCGCAACAAGAGGAACAGTATTACTGGTATTTTTGCCCGGATTCTAAGACCTACTATCCATACGTGAAACAGTGTCCCAGTGGCTGGCTGAGGGTTGTCCCTTCTCAGGCTCCTTCGGACTGGAAGGAGTGAAGGAATGATAAAGGGCAGGGATACTAGACTTTTTCGAGTTTTGCCAGTGTAAGTGGCGGCGGACGTGTGACCACGTCCAGTGGTCCTAGCGTGATGGTACTGCTACCCCTTGGAAAGTCCTTTGAGCAATTCCAATCTGATGACGGCATCTGCAGGCAGTAGCCTGCACAGCAGATCGGCTTGACCGTCAGGAAGCGGTTAGTCAGAATACTGCCACAAGGGTTGTCGTTGGCATGGGCGTTGGAGCAGGCTTTGGCGCTGCACTTCCGGAGTTTGCTTCGCTTTACTCAGCTACGCCCCCCGGCGCAATAGCCCTGTGGAGAGATGATGTTTTTCCCTGGACCAAGACATTATCTTGAGTCTGAGGTGCACTTCAAACACTTATCCGCGCCGCATTGTCCATCTTGGGCAGCATGCCAGGGTGCAGCGTAACGACTGGCGCCGCGCAATATCGACACGGGCCGTTAGTCGGTGCCTTATCGGCTTTGCAGGAGCAACAACAGTATAGAGAAATAACGTCTATTTGATCGAGGAGACTGGCTTCCCGTGGCAGTGATTGCGCATATGGTAGATGATCATCCTCACAGACTGATATCCTCAAAGAAATTCTTTCCGGTGAAGGATAGGATCATGTGGCGCAGTCCGACACAGAGGCATTTGAGATGGCAAAGGCCGTGGTGCCCGATGTGGTTTTGATAGACATCCGCATAGGCGCCGGGGTTCTATAGACCACCTTGTCCGAGCGACTAAGCAGACTATCCCTTTTGTCTTTTCATGTGATCTATGGTATCTTCATTCATAAGATAGCCCGCAGCTTG
>DMNE01000025.1:2716-6109 GCA_003453735.1 Nitrospiraceae bacterium
AACGTGCGACCGGGCCTTTACTTTATACATGAGCCAGGGCAAATCAAGTGAAAATACTACTGGCAACCGATGGATTTGAATACTCAGAGGGAGCTGCGAAGGCTATCTTCTGAGGATGAAATAACTGTTTTTCATGCAATATATTGGGTTCCGTCCATATATCCTTGCCGTGTCTGGTTTTCACGGAAGTGGAACGATAAAGAATACGATGCTGTATCTTATTGCAATGCACTCAAGGAAATAAAAAAGAAAATCGGGCCGGGAATCGGTGGTTTATCCTATGCTTTTAAGTAAATAGTCTTACCTTTCAAGGAAGACTCGCATGGCATCAGTAGGCTTTTCTTTGAAAAAGCATTTAAACGATAATGGAACAACTGAAAATAGCGGACATCCAAGAATCAGCAAAGGCCGTTGCGGTAGAAACTTCCGGACTTAATCGCNNCCAACGGAGCAGGCAAGAGCACCACTATTAAAATGTTAACAACTTTGCTGCCGCCAAGTACCGGCATGGCCCGAGTGGCGGGTTTTGATATCATCCGGCAGCCGCAAGAAGTCCGAAAGAATATTGGGTACGTTTCACAGATGCTGTCTGCCGATGGGCAATTGACGGGCTACGAAAACCTTCTTATCTCAGCAAAGATATACGGGATTCCCGGAACGGAGCGAGAAAAATGCATAAAACAGGCTCTCGATTTCATGGAACTTTCTCTTGTTGCTTCCACATTGGTCAGTCATTATTCAGGAGGGATGATCAGGAGATTGGAGATCGCTCAATCTATGTTGCACCGTCCAGCCATTCTCTTTCTCGATGAACCGACTGTGGGACTCGATNNACTCAGTGTGGCAGCGCATCCGTTATCTGCGTCAGGAATTTCAGACGACTATTTTTATGACTACTCATGATATGGAGGAAGCTGACAAGCTCTGTGACCGTGTAGCCTTCATGCATCGGGGTCGCATAGTAGCATTGGATTCTCCGGCGAAACTCAAGAAAACCATAGGTCCGGAGGCTACTTTGGACGACGTATTCATTCACTGCACTGAGACATCGATCGATGAGAGGGGAGATTATAGGGATGCGGNNCGTGGAATAAAGGTGGTCATTTTTTGGCCTTTTGGCAACAGACTTTCGCGGTTGCTGAAGCTGATGTCCGCAAGTTGCGTCATGATCCTGTTGAGTTGCTCACAAGAATGACCCAGCCGGCGCTGTGGCTGTTGGTTTTCGGCCAGGTATTTGCGCACGCTACTAAATAATTACGACGGGCGGACTTTCCTATCTCGATTTTATCGCCCCCGGAATCCTTGCACAAAGTGTGCTCTTTGTCGCAATATTCTACGGGATTTCAGTAATATGGGAACGCGATCTGGGAATTCTGCAGAAATTCCTGGTCAGCCCTGCTTCTCGCTATGCGCTTGTGCTAGGCAGAGCACTATCCGCAGGAGTACGGGGTCTGTCTCAAGCCTTTATCGTATACGTTCTTGCTTTCATACTTGGCGTTCATCTGCATCTTGATCTCGGAAACACTACAATTGTTCTGATGGCCATAATGATGGGAGCGGCAATTTTTTCTACTTTTTCTCTGATCGCAGCATGTATCGTCAAAACACGTGAACGCTTCATGGGAGCTGGCCAGGTATTAACTATGCTGCTCTTTTTTACGAGCAATGCGATTTATCCCTTAAGCATGATGCCGCCATGGCTACGCAGTATCTCCAGGATGAACCCTCTTACGTATCAAATCGATGCAATCCGAAGCACTATGATTGTAGGTGGCCAAAGCATATTCGGATCAGGTGTTGACTTTGCGGTGATGCTGGCCATACTTGCATTACTTATCGTGATAGCGACAAAGCTATATCCAAACATAATTAACTAGATGGAGGCGAGCGGACATGCCGAGTCAGTTAACAGTAAGACTGGAACTGTTTTGGCGAGGATCTCCCCATCTAATCTGCTCGCTGTTGCAACCATCTTTCCTCAATTACTAGAATAAGAGAGTAAAACAGCAATAAATCGGATCGGTATTTTATGAAAGCATAAATCCAAGTGAAAGAAAGAAATGCAGGAAAGCAGCCACCGCACGTCTGGTATGATATCCTGTGTACTATCAATGATCATCGGAGACCATACAACGGCCCACGCGATTTCATAGTCAAGGTAACAATGGTTAGACTGATCTATTTTTACAAGGAGGGGTGTTGGCTTTGTGACACCGCTGAGGAGACGCTGAACGGCCTCGCGGAAAAGTACGACCTGAGCATCGAAAAAGTCAACATCACATCGAGCGATGCGCTCTACGAGCTCTATCGGTTCGATATCCCGGTTATCGAATTCAGGGATGGCACCAGCCTCCGTGGCCGCATCAAGAAGAAAGACCTTCTCGAAAGACTCGAAGCGAACAAAGAATAGGCGGGCCGCCGAGGGTTAAGATTGACATTGACTGCTAACCGCGTCAAATGACCGGCTCGGGGATCGGCGAGCGAAAAGATTTTCTTCCGACAAAGCAAGCCGTCATTATCTCTGTAAGATGGGGCAAAGTGGCAAGGTTTTTGAGAACATGGTCTGGCTACCGAAGGAAGAACTGTAGTAACTGTTTTAGGAAAAGAAGATTAATCGTACGGTTCTCTTTCTTTCATATAACGACGGATATATCCTAATCCTGCCCTCGCCGGATACTTCGTACGTTTTTTTAATTTGCATTGTACTGTATAGTAACTTTATAGCGAATGTTCACATGGCCGGAAGTGAGACCATTTCCCTTGCAATCCAACTCCCCCTCTCTCGAGGATGTATGACTTCTGATCATCGCAGCAACGACTTGGTCCAAATCAAACCCCCCTGTACAATCTTTACAGTCTCTATTAAGACATTCAACGTGAAAATACGCGTAACTGTCTGACGAAAAATTGAGAGTTCTCGATAAAAGAATGGCGCTTATTCCGTTCCTGTGATGTTCCATGTCAACGACTATGCTCGAAACGTCAGGGAAACGCTTGGAAATAAGGCCTGCATCGTGCTTCTGTTGCATTCTCTCCAACCGTGCATCGCACTTTTCACGATATGTCATTATTCACCTTTCAAATGAAGTCCCCCTGCACAGCAGGGGGACTTCTCAGGTCGATTAAAGTTTAACGACGTTGATTGCCTTGGGACCCTTGGGACCTTTTTCTACATCGAAGCTCACCATGTCACCTTCGGCAAGGGTCTTGAACCCGGTGCTCTGAATCGAAGCATGGTGCACAAAGACGTCGGAACCGTCATCTCTCGTGATAAAACCAAAACCTTTGGAATCGTTGAACCATTTTACTTTTCCTTTGGTCATTGCAGTACCTCCTTTTCTCTAGATTAGAATCTCAGAAGGTCTCAACAAAAAAGGCCACAAAGTCAAAAGT
>DMNE01000506.1 GCA_003453735.1 Nitrospiraceae bacterium
TCCCGGGCTTTCCTTCAATTCGTTCGCACACCAACTTTAGAATTTAATTTGCAAGTAATCGCAGCATTCTAAAGCCATTTTGACTGGTAAGTCATTTTACATAAGCTTTATAAAAAGTCAAGATAAAATTTGCCGAATTATAATATTCAGATATTTATAAATTATTTCAGTATCTTATAAGAATTTTTATCCTCCATCGCATTTTTTTCTTGACAAAATATTAAAAATCTTGTATTGCTACTGACCGATTGGTCATATGCCATCCCTTAGATCAAAAAAGTTCAAAAAAGAGCATATCATTAATAAAGCCATTGAGTTTTTTTCCAAGAATGGCTTCGCGGGCACAACAATTGATGAAATTACGACCTCTCTCGGTATTGCAAAAGGTACTTTCTACCTTTATTTCAAGAGCAAAAGGGAACTCCTAATAGATTGCATTGGACAGTTGACCACGATTGTCGTGCCGAAAGAGGTCTGGGAGGATATCCGCAAAGAGACGGACTATGCTTCGAGGCGGGAAAAAAGGCTTGTTGCCGTTCTCAAAGCCTTTCCGACTTTTTGCGGCATCCTCAACCTGCTGAAGTCCTGTGTTCAAAGCAAAGACCCCGTTCTTGTAAAAAAAGCCAGCGATGCATACAAGATGCTGGCGAACCCCTTGAGAAAAGAGCGTCGTTGGGCGGTTGAACATGGAGTGGTGGGAAGGGTTGATGAAGAGGTTGTCAGCTTCCTCCTGTTAGGAATGGCTGAAAGTGGGGGCTACTTGCTCATGATCGATCCTCGTTACACTTTCGAATACGTGACTAAGATAGTGATGAGCATGACCTTATTCTCAAAAGGCGGCCCTCTCCTCCAAGCCGAGACACCGGCCAAATCCAAAACGGAGAATAGTTATTGGGATGTAACGGATTGTAATGGTCAAAAAAGTCGGTTGAGAAACCTCCGCTTTGACGGAAAAGATTATCTTTGCGGAATTTTTGGGAATGGGGAATTACGGGTCCCTGTCATCAATTTTGCTTCGATGGACTTATACCGAGAACAGCAACAAGTGTCAGCTACGTTGTCTGACAAGAACGGCGAGAAGGTTACGCTGAAAATCGATGGGGACACATCTCTTTCCGGTGAATCTCAACTCGGTCAATATATTATTGCTCTGAAGGATGTAACTTGTATTTCTTCAACCCTTGGTGACGACTCATTTGGCTGAAACCACCAAAAATAGGAGTCTCTGTACGTTCAGGGGATAACCCTTTCGGGAGGAACTGCCATGGGAGATAAAACATACGAACATATTCTGTATGAGAAGAAAGATAAGATAGCAACAATTCCTTTTAATCGACCCAAGGTGTTTAATGCGATCAACGTAGAAATGGCAGAGGAATTAAAGGATGCTCTTTTGGACTTCAAAGAAGATGAAGAGATAAGAGTAGGAATACTGACTGGATCTGGAGAAAAGGTTTTCTGTGCCGGTGGAGATATCAGTATGTTCCCAGAAAAACTGAAATAAACGGAGGAAGCAAAAAATGGACTTTGGATTTACAGATGAACAGAAGCTGCTGAGGAACAGTATGCGAGAATTTGTGGATAAGGAAATCAAAGGAGATTATGCAAGGGATCTAGATGAAGATCCATCGAAGATGTTCATTGACGATGTCATGTGGCAGAAGATCAAGGATCTCGNNATATTTGCTTCATCGGTGCCGACAGAGTATGGTGGTTTAGGCGGTAGTCTTATGGATGATGTGATTATAGGAGAGGAATTTTCAAGGGGGTCATGTGCTGTTGCAATGTCCATTGGAGTGACGACTGGCTTTGGCGCAAGGGCTATCCTTTTCAGTGGGAATGAGGAACAGAAGAAGTATTTTCTTCCTAAAATAGCCCAGGGGGAGGTTAGATTCTGTATGGCTGTGACGGAGCCTGGAGGAGGCACTGACATCTTAGGAGCTTTAAAGACAGTTGCCCGGCAAGATGGGGATAATTTTATCATCAACGGGCAGAAGATATTCATAACCAATGCTCATAAAGCGGACTACATCTTATCGCTTGTGAAGACGGATGAGACAACTTCCAAGAAGGCAAAGTCTTTATCTCTTTTCGTCATCCCCGTGAGAGACAACCCTGGTATAGAAATCGTCCCTTTAAAGAAATTCACAATCAAAGGGGCTTCGGCCTGTGAGATTTTTTTTGATAATGCCACGGTGCCTGCGAAAAACATGTTAGGCGAGCTTCATAGTGGGTGGTATGTACTGCTTAAGACCCTTAATCACGAGAGAATTGTGGTCGCGGCACTAACGAATGGAATAGGACAGGCAGCTTTGGAAGATATGGTTGCGTATGCGAAGAAGAGAGAGGCATTTGGTAGACCCATCGGACAATATCAGGCGATTCAACATAAGATAGCGGATACAGCCCTCGAGCTTGAGTTAGCTAAGCTCATAACATATAAAGCCGTATGGTTGCTGGAAACTGGGAAACCCTGTCACATGGAAGCTGCGATGGCAAAGCTATATAGCTCTGAGATGGCGTTTAAGGCCGCGACAAGGGGACTCGATGTACTTGGGGGTTATGGAGTTACCGTCGATTATGATATGCAGCGGTATTTTAGGGATTCTCGGCAGTGTACGTTTTCGCCGATCTCGAATGAGATGGTGCGTAATTTTATTGCTGAGCAATTCGGCCTTCCAAGGTCGTACTAAGAAACACCGGTCTGTGTAAAATGTCCGGCAAGAATGCCGTATGGACTGACCGTCGTAACATCACATTATTAAATTTGGAACATGCCTTAAAACGAGAGAGGGGGTTAAAAGATCGATTTATGAGTAAAGGGAAAATTGCAATTATCGGTATTGGTGAAGTGCCTACGGGTACTTATCCACAACGGACACACTGGGATATCATGTATGATACCTGCATGGAAGCCGTTCGCGATTCAGGCCTCCACAAGAATGATATCGAAGCCACCGCCATTGTCGAGCCCCAAGCTCAACCGCAGATTACGGGTGAGTTGGCATTTGGGAAACTGCCGGAAGAACTGGGACTCAAAGGTGTCAAGGATTCCGTTCTTTGCAATGCGGGGGGCGCCACTACATCGAGCTGCATACGGCTTGCTGAGTACTGGATTACAAACGGTATGGCCAAGGCTGTTCTTGTGCCTCACGTCACGGTCCATTCTACCATTCCTTTGAAAGATCAAATTAATTTCTTTGCGAAGGCCGGCGTTGATCTGCAGTGGGAATATCCCTACGGGACCACATACAACATTATTATGGGGCTGAGTGCCAATCAATATATGCATCAATCGGGGTGCACGCCGGAAGAAATGGCATCGGTCGTGACAGCACTTCGCAGTTGGGCATCCCGCGATCCCCATTCCATTTTCTATAAGAAAGAAGTGCCATCGGCGGAGAAAGTGCTGGCTTCGGACCTGCTCAATACGCCACTGCACAAAAGGGAGAGCAATGTGCTGGGTGACGGCGGTTGCGCTATGGTGATCGTATCGGCCAAAGATGCCGAGAAGATGAAGAGGCCGGCGGCCTATAAACTTGGAGAATCGGCCCGTTAT
>DMNE01000338.1 GCA_003453735.1 Nitrospiraceae bacterium
TCTCTTTCACGCGCCCTTCTGAAACCTATATTACAGAATTCCATTTTGTTTGTCTAATAAAAAATATTCGCTGTAGTACTATGAAATGCCTTCAAAAGATCATCTGTCCCATATTTTATCGTGCGCATAATGTTACCTCCCAGCTTTTATAGTCCTTATATACTTAATAGTATCATTATTACGACTAAATATCAAGATTTGGTTTCTGTAGGTTAATGCTGCTTACTATATGGTCTTCTATGAGGTCTTAAGCTCTAAAGGTCAACGTTTCTATGTTACTATAGGGTATATTAATTACCATATTATTATTGCGTGGCCCCTAAGGCGACTGAACTGAACGGCCTATAGGGACTAAACACTTGGCCGAAAATGGACGATAAGATAAGTGGACAGCTCGGAACAGGGAATTTTCTGGCAGATGCTCTTGGCATCAGGGAGGTACTATGGGTAAGGTTATCCCTTTCAGGGGCAGGGAAGAAAGGAAGGGAACATTCGAAGACGACTTCACAAAGATACTCAAAGATGTAGCCGAGATCAAAAGCGAGCAATTGGGAAGAGAAGAGAACGGTATTTTTTGCCTTAATGTCACTTTTGAACATATGCTCAAGGCAAAGATCGGCTCATTCATCATAAAAAACAGGCTTATGAATGCTGATCTTTTTCGTTGCGGCCTCTACGTGGCGGAGGTTCTTGGTGAGACGCTTTCAAAAGAATATGAAAGCTATTACGTCACTGATTATTACATCCGCGGCATTGAGGATGACAACCCGGTTGTCCTGCGGCAGGGAGCCGATCTGTGCAGCGTCCTCTGTATTCTCTTTGAAGAGAGGCAGAGTTGGAGAATGATGAAACGAGGGGATTACGTGAAGATGGGAATTCAGCTCTATTCGCTCTACTATGCGAAAACAAAAAGGGTGATCGGCTGGTGCATGAGCAGGAATTTTGAGAGCATTATCGGGATTACCAGGAAGTGCGTAAAGGATATGGAGTGGGACGGGCATCGGCGTGCGATATAGTTGATATTCGAAATGTAGGATGCAGAAAAGTTCTGGAATTGTGCAATAAGTTCTGCGATGACCTTCATCAGTTCTCCGTTTGCAGAAACCTTGAAACAGAAACTGGGGCAGATAACTCTCCAACAACTCGATTGCGTCTTCAATAAACCCCAATCACCGTCAACATTCCTCACAGTAAATGAGACCAGCCTGATTTTTTCGTTACCAAGGACTTCACCCCGTACTTTGGATGGCAAGATTTGTCGTGGGCCCGGGCTTGTGATAAGAAGATCCTGTCTCCCACATTCCCTCGGTGTGATATGCCGGGGAAAACCTTCATCGAAAGAACGTCAAGAGACACGGAAGACGGTTGTCCGCGGTTGACATCGAGTGCACCTGAAAGTCAACAGGTATTGCCGTTCGCAACGCTATAAAGAGTACGATTGGAATGTGACAAAACACCATTGGAAAACCTCGAGGGCGCGTGTTTCAGCCACTAGTCCGCATTTTTCACGGCAGCACACGACTCTCGATTTCGGGTTATAAGAAACATGCCTATGAATAATGAAATCTTCTCCCACTAAACGAAACCGACTTGGAACATAGGCGTGACTTTCAAAGAATAATATTCAGTCGTCAAAGCCTTGGTAGCGAGAAGTACGCATAGGGATGGAGGTAAGGACCACAAAGAGCATCACGGGATGGACCATATAGTGGATGAGATAGAAGAAAGCCTGGACTTTGACAAGGAGCGGTATGTCGGACCTGAAGATCCTTCCCATAATTTTGCGTGCGGTCTGTATGGAGCCCTTGGCCCAACGGCACTGCTGTGATTTGAATGCAGTAATCGTCACCGGCAGTACCGACGGGCAGCCCACAGAAGGGTGGACTCCAGCCGCCACCCCTTGAGTTGCGCCCGGTAGCAATTACCATAGGTCAGTGCTGTCCGCAATAAGTTAAGTTCATACGGCCTGCTATCCGCACGCCCTCCCTTTCAGGTTAAAGAAGAACTTGAGTCCTTTTTTTACCTTATCGGAGAATATCTTCGTCGAAAGGAAATTGCCCGCGACTTTCTTATTGATCTCACCCAGGGTCGGGTATGGATGAATAGCCGAGACAAGAGTCGAAAACTTGATCTTTCCGTTCATTACCGCCACCCATTCACTTACCAGTTCTCCCGCGTGGGGACCGAGAATCTGAACGCCTATGGGCTCTTCTTTTTCGTTGAGGAGCATCTTGATCTTCCCTACTTCTTCTCCCTCCGCAAGGCTTCGGTCGTTTGCCCTGAACTCCTCCGTCCAGACGGAATATTCTATCCCCGCAGCTTTCGCCATTGTTTCATTCATGCCGATGTTCGCCAGTTCCGGATCGGTATAGGTGCACCAAGGCAGGTTTGAGAAATCCGCCTTTCTCGGCAGATGGAAGATGGCATTGCCGACTACGATGCCCCCTTCATAACCCGCGGTGTGGGTGAAGAGGTATTTCCCGTTGACGTCACCGATTGCATAGATATGCTTATGATTAGTCCTCATACGATCGTCGACCTTAATACCCTTTTTATCAAAATCGACCCCGATGTGTTCAAGGGCCAATTCCCGGACGTTTACTTCTCGTCCTATTGCAACGAGGATGGTTTCCGCTCTGAGGGTAACCGTACCGCCTTCGGCAGTCTTGATGACGACCTCCCGTTCGCTGCCCGAATCCTGTGTGCTTTCAATCGCGGCATTCAGATAAAAGGTCACGCCCTCACT
>DMNE01000108.1:0-211 GCA_003453735.1 Nitrospiraceae bacterium
GTTATTTTTGCGCAACCCCTAAGGGGAACTTCTGAGCAACGGGAGATCTTCATCCACCATGCGAGACCCCCTCCGACGATAAGCCCCGGAAGCAAGGAACCACCATAGCACCAATAATGGTTCTGTTACAAAAATCAAAAACTTTCAGTTTTTACGAGACGTAACTACTCGCCCGAAAGGTTACAGTTGGGAAAAATCCTCACCCCGCAGT
>DMNE01000108.1:219-9476 GCA_003453735.1 Nitrospiraceae bacterium
TCCTCTGGTTTTATGGTGAAGACATGTTCATGTATCCAGAATGAGCATTCACCTTTGTCCTTCTTGTACCACAGGTCAAGCATCGTCCCATTACTCACAAGAATACCACTCTCGGTGCATGGATCATCATCAGCCACGACAGAGGAAGCCTCAAGAAATAGCGCTGCTGCAAAAAGGGCGACCAAGAGAATTACCTTACTTCTTTTCATAAACAACCCTCCTCACACAAAAGTGCTTTTGCTCTTTCCTCAATTTCCTTCTCTTTCATATCATGAAAATAGCGGGATAAATGATGAAATTCTATGTCCTCAGTATAGCAACGCCATACTTAAAGTCAAGAGGAAAAAGCTCCAGGTTGCCCCAGGGGCTGCGTCTACTACTACCATGAATTGGAAGCATATGGGGAGTTATAAGAGTGCAGTGCATAGCCCCCTATTATTTTATTTGCTTCGGCGAAAATATCTATCTCTTTAAAAGCCGCACGGACTGGCACATCGTTATCAGGCAAGGTTTTTTTCGAATATTGGCACGGCCCGTCACACCTGCCGCCATAAACAAGGATTGTCGGGCCTGAGTAAACAATACTACCTTCGGCCGGAAAGAAAGCAAAAAAAAACACCCTGTGACGTTCGAGGTGCCGTAGACTGGTGCTTCTCAGCTCAGCTGAGCAGAATTTGAATCTGTCCGCCTGCAGGTGTACAATGCTCGTATGGGAAAGGAACTGGGCAGAGGTGGAATGGTAGTCTGTCATTCCACAAGGGGCCGTCTTCGGATAAAGGTTACCTTCATCCGTCAGCATGTCGAAAAAGCTGCCAATGTCAGCCATTGGCTGGCTGGACAGACCGGGGTAGTGCGGGCTGAAGCCCGTCCTATAACGGGGAGTGTCATCATCTTCTATGACCCTGAGAAGACCGCTGCAGGCGCCCTTATCGAACTACTTCATAAAGGCCTCAAGGTCGCTAAAGAAAGCGCAAGAGATAACCATGCCCAAAAAGCCCCGCAAGGGGTTCAGCGCGACACTTCCCTTCGCGGAAGCCTGTTACATCTCCTAGCTATAACAGGATATTCGGCATATCTCCTGGTGAGAAGGCTCGTCTTTAGATCCGCACTGCCTCAGAGTCCGCTTAGCCTCACGGGCGTCGTGGCCGCCGTAGGTTCATTTCCCCTCATGCAGCATGCCTGGCAGGATCTGCGCGCGGGAAGAGGCGTCAGTCTCTTTCCGTTCTTGGCCGGCACTTGTCTCCTTGCTATTATCATGGGTGAGGCCCTTACCGCCCTGGAGGTAATATGGATCAGCGGCTTGAGCACGCTGCTTGAGGACTACGTAACCGACAGGTCCCGGAGGGCCATCCGTGAGGCTCTCCAGGTTACGACAAGGACCGCCTTCATACTCTTCGAGGACAGAGAAAGGGAGATTCCGGCGGAAAACGTCCGACCGGGGGACACCGTAGTGGTGCATACCAGCGAGAAGATCCCGGTGGATGGCGTTGTGCTCAGGGGAGAGGCCCTCGTGGATGAGGCGTCCATAACGGGCCGTGCGGGACTCGAACTGCGCGCCATGAATCACCGGGTCTATGCTGGAACGATCGTCCACCAAGGGCTTCTCTACGTCCGCGCTGAAAAGGTAGGCGAGGAGACCTACCTCAACCAGATACTGAAGCTGGTGCAGGACTCCTTAGCCAATCGGGCCCCCGCTGAAAAGGCTGCGGATGTTCTCGCCGCTCGGCTAGTACGCCTTGGCGCCCTCGCCACCGTGGGCACAGCCGTCGTCACAGGGAGTTTCATCAGGGCTTTCACCGTCCTACTTGTCGTTTCCTGCCCCTGCGCATCTGCTCTTGCGGCATCCACGGCGGTGTCCGCCGCCCTTGCCAATGCCGCACGCAGGCGCATACTTATCAAAGGAGGGCTTTATCTCGAGAACGCCGGGAAGGCCGACTGTTTCTGTTTCGATAAGACCGGCACCCTTACCATCGGCCAGCCCCGGGTGGTGGAGGTAGTTCCCAGGACGGCAAGGCAGAACCCCTCCAGGATCCTTGCCCTGGCGGCGGCAGCCGAGGCGCACAATACCCATCCTTTGGCTATGGCCATCATGCAGGAGACGAAGACCCGCGGCGTTACCGTCCCTACCCACGCGGTCTGCGAATTCGTCCTGGGCCGTGGAGTCCGCGCCAGGATGCATGGAGAGACAATCTTGGTGGGGAACGCCCAGTTCATGGAGGATTCGGACGTGGGCGTCGCGCACTTCACGAAGAAGGCGATGCGGCTTGTAGATGCAGGTCATACGATCGTCTATGTTGCACGAAACGGTGCGCTTCTAGGGATCATCGGGGTGGCAAATGCGATCCGACCGGGCACTCCCGGCGTGCTCAACTGGCTTAAAACGGACGGCGTCTCTTACCTCGTCCTCATCACCGGCGACACGGAGCCCGTGGCGAAGGCGATGGCTCGGGATCTGGGATTTGATGACTATCGGGCCGCACTTCTTCCGGAGGAAAAGGCCAGGTTCGTGGAAAGACTGGCCGGAGCGGGCCGTCGGGTAACAATGGTGGGGGATGGGGTGAATGACGCTTTGGCCATCTCAAAGGCAGATATCGGTGTCGCCATGGGAGCCGGAGGTGCTGAGGTGGCCATAGAGGCGGCGGACATTGCACTGCTGGACAGCAACATAGAACGTTTGGTCACCCTGAGGCAGATGAGCAGACAGACATTGCAGGTCATAGAGCAGAACCATTGGCTGGCTGTGTCCACAAATGTGATAGGGGTCGCTCTGGGAGCGGCCGGCGCAATTACGCCGATCATAGGCGGCCTTCTGCACATCGTTCACACTCTGGCTATTATGCTCAACTCCAGCCGCCTCCTAGGTTGGGAACCCCCCGAAAGAGCCGAATCATAAGCTTGTATTGGAGGCGCAGCCAATCTCTTCGATGCTGAGGGTAAAATGTCAAATGAGAGCACACTCGAGTTTTTGCGTAAGTTCATGGAGTCTTTCGCGGTTTTGCTCAGAACTAACACCGGCTCGGGTAGGCTGATCGAGTTAATGAAGGGGGATCTCCAATGACTACTCTGATGCCGACTACCTTCTTCGGACACGGCAATCCAATGAACGCATTATCGAGGAATGTATACACCGACGACTGGGCTTCTATCGGCAAATCCATTCCTCGTCCCAGAGCAGTGCTTGCAGTATCTGCACACTGGTACATACCGGCTTGCGCAGTAACAGCTAATCCTGCACCTCGCACAATCCACGATTTTGGCGGCTTTCTGAGAGAGCTTTACGAGGTGACATATCCGGCACCCGGCAGTCCCGAACTTGCCCGGCAAGTTAAAGATCTGCTTTCCCCTGCGGCGGCAAGATTCGACGAGACCTGGGGACTTGACCATGGAACGTGGACGGTGCTGACTCACGTCTTTCCAAAGGCAGATATTCCTGTTGTGCAACTCAGCATAGATGAGAGGCAGCCACCAATGTTCCATTATCAAATGGGTAAACGACTCGCAACTCTTAGAGAAGAAGGCGTTTTAGTCATCGGCAGCGGCAATATCGTGCACAATCTGCACACCTATGCCTGGGGTGACCGTAGGATTCAGACTTTTGATTGGGCGGTACGATTCGAACAAAAGGGGCAGGATTTTATTCTCGAAGGCGACGATGCCCAGGTTGTCTTTTACCAGAATCTCGGCCGGGACGCGATGCTCGCCGTCCCGACGCCGGATCACTACCTGCCGTTGCTTTATATGCTTGGTCTTCGTAAGGAAAATGAGCAGATCAGTTTTCCGGTGCCGGGAGTTGATGGCGGCTCAATCTCAATGCTTGCTGTCCAAATGGGTTGAAAAAGACTTTCCAATGCATGAAGTTCATTAGAAGAGGAGAAATTATATGGGCTACTTTTGTTCAAGCCTCTTATACGTCAGAGTCAATTGCAGCAATGATGCAGAATCCTGAAGACAGAACACCTGCGGTACGTTCTCTCGTCGAGAAGCTTGGGGGAACTCTTGAGGGGTTCTGGCTTTCTCTCGGGGAATATGACGCTTTAGAGATCTATAACGTACCTGACAACATGACCGCCGCTGCTTTTTCTTTTGCGGTGTCACAAACGGGGCGATTCAAAGCAGTGAAGACAACGCCTCTACTGACATCCGAAGAAGCGTTACTTGCGATGCGCAAAGCCCGAGATGCTGGATATAAGGCTCCGGGGACTTGAGCATATCTGCCTGAATCGACTATTGTTCTCGGCATCAATTATGGTATGGATAAATGTTCGATATATGAGAAGCTAACTATATGTCATATTGGGTTCTAAAGAAAGCTAAAAACGGAAAAAGAAGCTTATATGCTGTCGATTTTCCCATTCAGATCATTTTAGTCATTATTGGACTGTTAGCAGCTGGGGGGCTCCGCTACTTGAATCCTAATAAACTAGTTGGAGATAGTACAGGAATCATTTTTATTGGCTTTCTCCCCATCTTGATATCTAAGAGCTCCCTATTTAAGAAGAGGACATGGTTTTCTTGGGGTTCTAAATTCATGAGTAAGCCGTTCAGGGTTCTGTATGTTTTAGGATACATTCTTATAGGCATTGGTTTCTCTACAATCATAACAATTGCTCTTGCTTTTCGAGGCAAATTTTGATGAGATAGATAAAGTGGCTACTTCACTACCGTTCGGGGAACTTTGTCACGATTACTCCAATTGAATGCAGTAAGATAGTCCTTGATTTTCAGTTCCAGGCCAACTTATTCCAGGCCAACTTCGCCACTGCTCGTCAAAAAACCCTGCGCAGGATGTCCTTTGCTCTCTGTTAATTAAGAAAATTTAATCCTCTATTGTAATTCCAATCACTTATTCCCATAGCAGCGTCGCTTATCCTAACAAAGGGCGTGTACCGAGTTTAATTGCTGTTGTCATACTCTAAAAAGGAGGTTTCAAGAATGAAAAAAGTTATGGTGGTTTTGTTGTCTCTTTTGGCTTTTGTCTCGATATCCGAGAGTGGTGCTAACGCCTCTGGTAAGGGTACTTTTACTCCCCCGCCGGCGGATGTGGCGATCTTAGTATGTTCGGTTACTCCTATTCCTGCAACTCCTCCTGCTGCTGGAGCTGCCGCGCTTGCAATTACCGTTTCTGATTACAGTGCTAGTTCAAGCGTTGTTTTAAAGACAGCGCCACTTTTTGGTGATGATTGTGCTACAGACCTGGCGGAGCTTTTAAATGCAGGACTCAAGATAAGGGACGTTCAATCGTTTGGAGGCACTATTTTAATATACACACTAGCGACCGGGATGTAATAGGAAATTAAGATAGACAAGTACTGGCAACGCCTAACTCGGATTTCGCAACCCTAAATCAAGAATAGGAAGGCGGAGTTGAAACACTCTGCCTTCCTATTTTGTTCTACCGAGCAGATATCCCCCTTGAATCCGGCACTTATCGCCTTCTGTCCAACCTTACTCTAGCTGAAAATGTCACCACAGAACTGTAACTAAAAATTAACACTGACTTNNAGGAAAAGAAAATGAGATTGTTCTCAAAACTGTTTAATTCCCGTCGAAGTCGCAGAGACTTGCATGTGTTGGCTACAGATCTCTGCTATAGCTTAGAGGATCTTAGGCATCTTTGGTTTAATTCTTGTTACGAAGCCTTTAACGTAGAGGCTGGCGAAGGTGTGGTTAAATATTTGAATGATAATCTTGTCGGTGAAGCTGACTATGCTATGAGAGCTTATCAATTGTATCTTGTTTCTGGCTTTCTTGCAGAACATTCTTATATGGAACCATCAATGACAAAAGAGTTTATTAGCGTATTGCGTCAACAGATATTAGGGACGCACTTAGACGAATGCTTGCTCTATTACGGTAGATATAGTGAAACCAACGAGGGTCAACGGTTGTCGCATTTTTGTAAAGACATTACTAAACATATTACAGGCGGCGAAACTCCAATGACCGAGTCGCTTTTGCTATTGTCACGTTGTTTCCCCATTCTTTTCAATGTGACGCATATGTGGGTTGCGAAAGCTTTTGATGATCATGAAACAGTTCATAAATTAGAAGACAACTTCAAGAAAACTTACGAAAGAACTGTAACGGAGTGGAACGATAAGGCATTACCAATTTTGTATGAGTTTTATGAGGACGAGAATCAGGCAAAGTCTTAGGGTTGCCTTCAAGATGTTTGCGCACCAAAACCTTTCCTAAAACCATGGACAAATATGCCGAGTAGACCGGTGGAATTGCACCAGTCCCCATAATCCCGAACCAAACAGATAGGCTGTTGCAGGGATTGGGCTAGCAAAGAGGGTTGCCATACCAAGACTTATAAAGGCGATCATTGGCTTTAAGGCATAAAGCCAATCAAAACGAGACGATAGGCGTATGTTTTGTGGCAGTGATATGCCATTTATTGTCACAATCTCTCCTCAATATGAACATGAAGTGTATAAAAACAGCCATGGGTGAGGGTTCCAGTGAACTATAATCAAGAAGGGGGTAGGCATAACTATTGCTAAACGGTAACCTAGCACCGATCTTGTCGGTGTCTTAAAATGCGGCCGGGTATTTTGCTGACCTCTTGTCAGGGACCAGAAAACCCGGAGCTAAACCTTCAGATAAACTTCTTAGTACTGTTAAGCCTATCTGGAGGTTTAACTACTTAATCCTACAGGATCTAACCATTGAGAAGTTCCATCGATTAAATGTGATGTGCTTTTCTGCCGAAGATCTTGAATAATAACGATTCTCTAAAAAGATGGTATTAAGAAAATTGTAGGACCACAGATCAAGAAGGGTAAGTGATAAGAATCTATGGGCAGTATCTTCCAAACGGAAATAAACACGATGATGTACTTCCTGCAGGCAACACTGTCGTTGTTTTACCGCAGGCGCAAGGCTACTCCCGGAAAAAACACTTTATCAGTGAATGACGGAATGTGGAGTGCCCCTCCCACTAAACACTTTAAAAAATCGGAGGCGACACCGAAGTACTCCCTACACTAAACGGCAATGTCTCCGTCGCAAAGAGATGGATTACCTTCGGAAATATGCAAGATCTTCATCCCGAAACCTTCCAGTAACAATATGAAAAGATTTGTTAAAATAGTGAACATTACAGTAATTCATGAATTGTCAACAGTAATGAAGAGATTAGTTCTTGTTCAATAATTATATGAGCTCATTTGAGTCAAAAAAAAACACAGCATTGTCGGATCCAATGAGGAAAAGGATTCATGCGCTACTTGTACTTATTATATTCCTTGTTTCCTTCTCAGTCTATTTTAATTCCTTTTTTAATGACTTCGTCTATGACGATAAAGTCCAGGTTTTGGAGAACCGCTGGATCAGAGACGTGAAATACATACCCGACATTTTTTCCAAAAACGTATGGAACTTCCAGGGCGAGACTGTTATCTCGAACTACTACAGACCTTTGATGCATCTTATCTTCATGTTTAATTACTATGTCTTCGGCTTGAAACCCTGGGGATTCCACCTGGTGAACATCCTATGCCATGCGGGGGTATCCGTCCTGATTTTTATCATTGCATCGCGACTTCTCAGAGCTTCATCGAGTCCCCCCCGATTAAAAACGGAGGGATTTGTCGCATTATTACTGTCACCGCCCTTTGTAGGTGCCGTGTTATTCGCTACCCATCCTATTCACACAGAGGCGGTGGCGTGGGTTTCAGGAGTGCCCGATCTATCCTATACCTTTTTTTCCCTCCTTTCCCTTTACCTCTACATGAAATCTGAAGAGGGCGCGAAAGGAATGTATCCGTTGTCAGTAGTCTCCTTTTCTATTGCCACTTTGTGCAAGGAACCGGCGCTGGTGCTTCCGATTATTCTCGTGGCTTATGATTATATCTTTGGGAAAAAAGAGGCAGGCTATCTACCTTTCATAAAGAGATACATCCCTTATCTTATTGTTACAGGGGTTTATTTGGGGTTGAGATACCATGCCCTTGGAGGTTTTTCACCGCAGAAATCACATATAGTGTTAAGCGCTTCCGGATATATCATCAACGTCTTTCCTCTTTTCATGCAGTATCTTGAAAACTTACTTCTCCCTCTAACCCTGAATGCCTTTCACGTCCTGCACCCCATCTCTTCCATTTTCGAGACGATAGGAATTGTATCTTTAATTGTCACGGCAGCCTTTGTTATTGTCACCTCTATAGCTTTTAAGAAAAAGAGCACAATCTGTTTCGGTCTCTTAGTGATAGCGTTACCTCTTTTGCCGTCACTTTACATACCAGCAGTGGGGGAAGCCGTCTTCGCTGAAAGGTATCTGTATCTTCCCTCCTTTGGCTTTGTTCTTCTCATAGCCTTAGCCCTTTCAAGGGCCAAGGCTGTTAACCGCAGTGTCGCTTCTGGCCTGGTTATCATTTCTCTTGCAGTGGCGGTTGTCTATTCCGCAGGTACAGTGGGCAGAAATGCCCTCTGGAGAGATGATTTAACCCTTTTTAGCGATACGGTGAGAAAGTCGCCGGATGCTGCAACACCTCATTATAATCTTGGGAATGCATATGCAAAGCAGAACCGCCTTGATGAAGCCATTATTGAATATACCACTGCTTCAAGCCTGAAGCCTGATTTTGCAGAGGCCCATAATAACCTTGGAAGTGCATATCTAAAGCGGAACCGCCTCGATGAAGCAGTAAATCAGTTCATCGCTGCATTGAAGCTCAAGCCTGATTTTGCAGAGGCCCATAATAATCTTGGAATCGCGTATGGAAGGCAGAACCACCTTGATGAGGCAGTAAATCAATTCAGCGCTGCATTGAAGCTCAAGCCTGACTATGCAAAGGCGAGTCATAACCTTGAAATCTGCTATGAAAGAATGAAAACGATGAAACGATAGATAGAAGAAAAGCTCTGACGCCTCTTTCGGTTTGCCGGACAGACTCCATATTCCATTTTTGGATAACGACTTTCATCCCGTTGTTAGCACATTCCTACTAAATGCGATCTTGTCAGGGTCTCAAACAATGGGTGAAGCAAACATCCCTACAGATGAAAGCGCAGTTGCCATATCGGGTGACCTCTCGACTCCTTGAGAAAGTGCGGAAATCTGAGTCCATTGACCAGAGAGTGTCCGATAGTGCCGCTTTTAGCTAGCACGGACAAGCGTCTTCTAAAATGAACCAACTTAATTGTATAATGTCTGAGGTACTTTGTTGCATTTTCCTCATAAAATAAGGACTTTATTTTTTGGGGGACTATTGTCTCGGCGTATAAAAATCAACCGGTTAGGTCGTTATTTT
>DMNE01000176.1 GCA_003453735.1 Nitrospiraceae bacterium
GTGGTGTGACCTGACTAAAAGAATAGACAGGGCATCCCTTCTTTTTGCCTATCCTGCTGAATTGCCGCAAACGCCTCCGGAATTGGCTGGTTTGTTCAGTCGAAGTGGGGATGATTCGGACGGTGCTCTTTTCTCTGCTATTGCCCAAAGGGTAACAGACACTCTGAAAGGAATCTCACAAGGTCGACCCAATACTGAGATACGCATATTTGTTCTTGCTAAAATGGATAAGGCCCGCACCAAGGTCTTGGTGAGCAGGCGTTATACGGCTAATCATATGATTGATGCCGCCAAGAGGTGGCAAGATGGATGTAAGAATATTCCAACAATAAAAATCCGCCAGTTCGGCAAAGAAAAAGGAAGGGCTTTATGGGCCGTGCCGCTTGTGCCGTTCCCAGATGAGATGGTTTGGTGTTTAAATACCGTTTGGCTGCGGGGGGGAAAAAAGGTAAAAAAAAATACGCCTGAGCTAACTGCCAAATTGATTCACGGTTTTTCCATGGACGACATATTGAGTTTGCTGCTGGATGGCGGTCACGAGGTGAAGCGCCTTGCTCTTAGGGCAATAGATGCTATGGTGAGAAATTTTTTATCATTAGTGCTGATGATAGGGAAAGAAAATCATTCGGCCAGAGTCTTCAAAATAGACCAGAAGTTTGCGAAACAATCCCTGTGGCTTCCGTCTATTCTGGGGTTATTACTTTACAAAATTAATATAGAAGGAGGACATATGAGTTCACCTGCATTTCTTGTCGGTCGTTTTTTGAGTCTGGCCGACAAGCTTCATCTGAAATACTGCGAGGTCGTCCGCAAAAACTCAATTCCGCCGCAGTTGGTAGGTAATGCCCTGATGTCAACAGCATTGCAGGAGCCGGTAAAGGCTTTATCCATGCTCAGCCAGCGTATTCTGCCGTATCAGGCATGGGCAAATACACTGAAGGAAGGAGAGGAGATTGGGCTGGTCAAATACTTTCTCAAAGAACTCGGAGAACTGAGCGATAAGCTCAGGGAATTGGATATTCCATTGCAAAGCACCGAGGAAGATAAAGCCCAGATGCTACTTGGATATTTGGCATGGTCAGAAAAGACCAATGATTAACGACCAATCTAATTTAAAGGAGAATAAATTATGTCAGGTGAGGGGATAAAGCGTGCTACGGGATTACTTGTAATTGAAGTAACCAATTCGAATCCTAATGGGGACCCTGACAGGGAGAGTGATCCACGCCAGCGGCCAGATGGCCGCGGTGAGATTTCGCCGGTATCGTTTAAACGCAAACTCCGCGATTTGGTTGAGGACAAGCAGGGGCCTGTCTGGTCGGAGTTGAAATCCAGACTAAACCTAAACGATGAGGAGTTCGGCATTCTCGAATCAAGAGGCCGGAACAGGGATGAAATCAAAAAACTTCTTGGCAAGGATTTTGAAGCTTTCAAGAAAAAGTATTGGGATGGCCGAGTTTTTGGAAATACTTTTCTTGAGGAGGGGTCATCGACAACCATCAAGACTGGTGTTGTTCAATTTGGTCTGGGCCTTTCCATATGCCCGATCGATATAGGGAGATCGACAAACACGAATAAGGCAGGAGTAGAGGGAGATAAAGATCGTGGTATGGCACCAATGGGATACCGCATAGTCCGGCATGGAATGTACTGCATGCCTTTTTTTGTAAATCCGAGCGCTGCTCACAAGTCGGGATGTACCAAAACGGATATCGAGCTGATGCTTACCATGATCCCATGTGCTTATCCTCATACAAGATCCTATGTCAGGCCTAACGTGGAAATCCTTCATGCGTGGTATATGGAGCATAAATCTGTTCTCGGCTCGTGTCCTGATTTCAAACTGATTGAAGCACTGACACCCAAGAAAAAGTCCGAGCCGGATCAATATTCAAAATCACGGGCGGAATATGATATCCCTTTGTCTTTACCAAAAGATATTGAAAACCNNGTAGGATAGAGCCCATTAGGGACTTGATGGATATTTAAAGTGCCGTATTATCTTGCTCATAGCGCACAAGGAGAAATCCCGGCGCAATCTTATCAGGAGCATGTTTATGGGGTGCTCAGAATGGCCAGGGACAGTGCCAGGAAAATTGCACCTTATACAAAATATGCCGCTGCGCTCCTGTTATCTGTCGAATATGCCGCAGAATTCCATGATTTGGGCAAACTTGATGACAAAAACCAGGAGGTATTAAGGCGTGGGTGGGGCAGATTACCCATTAACCATGTTGATGGCGGAGTTGCCTTTTTGCTTTCCAATTTGCTTTCCAATCCCTTCGTTTTTCGAAACCTCTCTGCTTTAATCATCTATTCTCACCATCTTGGGCTGCCCTCATTGCCATCTGAGGCGGCAAAGGGGTCAGGAAGGGTATTTCGTGATGAAATGCTGGTGGATAGAACTGATGCCAAACTCTTGGAATATTTCCATAGGCATGAATCGAGTTCGATCATTAGCGGGTCTGTTGCTGCTGCGGATTATACTGCTGCGAATCGGGTATTACCGCCCATGCTCATGAGGATGGCCCTATCCTGTCTTGTAGATGCAGACCACAGTGATACGGCACGAAATTACAAAAATATTGTGCCAGAAGGAGATATCCCTCTCTTGCCGGAGGAGAGACTTGATTTGCTTGACCGATATGTTGAGGGCCTTGGCACAGATGATGACGCCCGGGCTGAACTGAGAAAGCAAGCTTATCATTCATGTCGTAATGCTCCAGCCGCAGGTGAAGGAATTATTGCATGTGATAGCCCTGTCGGGACTGGTAAAACAACTGCGGTTATGGCACACCTGTTTAATGTTGCGCACAAAAGGAAATTGAGGCGAATTTTCGTGATTATGCCTTTCACTAATATCATTGACCAGTCCGTAAATGTTTATCGAAAAGCATTGGTAATGAAAGGCGAGGACGCGGAGAGAGTTGTTGCAGCTCATCATCACAGAGCGGAATTTGAGGACCTGGAAACTCGTGCCTTTTCTTTTTTGTGGAATGCGCCGATTACCGTAACGACTGCTGTTCAGTTTTTTGAAACCCTTGCCGGCAATCATCCCGCTGCACTCCGCAAATTGCATCAGGTGGCAGGTTCTGCCATTTTCATAGATGAGGCACATGCAGCATTACCTGCGCATCTGTGGCCGCAGGCTTGGAAATGGCTTCAGGAGCTTGCCAGGGATTGGGGTTGTTACATTGTAATGGCCTCAGGCTCATTGACACGCTTTTGGGAATTAGAAGAATTTTCATCTCCAAAAACAAGATTGCCGGAATTAGCAGCACCTTCTGTTAGGGCCTCAACAATGGGTGCGGAGCTGAACCGAATTGCATACAAAATGAAAGGCGAACCTCTCGCGCTTGAAGAACTATGTAACTGGGTTGCTGAATTGCCAGGCCCTCGCCTTGTTATCCTCAATACCGTGCAATCCGCTGCGACGGTGGCCATGGAAATGGTAAAAGGGCATGGCAGGGGGAAAATTGAACATTTATCCACTTCGCTTGCTCCTGTTCATCGCAAAGCAACCCTTGACCGTGTAAAAGAGCGGCTGAAAAATCAAAAGGACACCGATTGGACTCTTGTTGCGACCTCATGTGTTGAAGCAGGAGTTGATTTTTCATTCAGGTCGGGAGCCCGAGAATTATGCAGTCTTGTTAGTTCTATACAGACAGGCGGTAGAATCAACAGGGCAGGCGAATTCGGCACATCTGAGCTCTGGCTTTTCAGAATTGAACCCGGAGAACTGCTCAAAGGACACCCGGCCTTTAAAACGTCTGCTCGAATTTTGGCTGATATGTATCGAGAACAAAAGGTTTCGCCTGATTTCTGTATAGAAGCAATGCGGCGGGAAATCAGAGACCTGAACCAGTGCTTATGCGAAAACGATCCGATTGTCAAAGCAGAAAATAGCAAGCAATTCCCGGAAGTTGACCGCCTGTTTAAAGTCATTGCATCAGATACTTTGACAGTTGTCACTGACAAAGATTTACGGGAGCGGATTGAACGGCATGAGAAAGTTGAACCATCAGAAATCCAGCAGAAAACGGTAGCGGTCTATAGTTGTAAAGCCCTTCAATATGGTGTCATGCCCCTGTTGGGAGCCGGCGACCTTTATGCCTGGATGCTGGAATATGATGATTTTATCGGTTACATGACTGGAGTGTTGAAGTTGTCGAACTTTGTTGATAATTGTTGTATTTAAAGGACTGATACTGATATGGAAGATGAATTAATAATGCTCTCAGCACTTAATCAGTACCTCTATTGTCCCCGGCGCTGCGCACTAATCCACATCGAGCAGGCGTGGAGCGAGAACGTCTTTACTGCCGAAGGTAGGATAATGCACGAGAAGGCTGATACAGCCCGATATGAGTCGCGGCGGGATATTCGTGTAGAATACGGTGTGCCCATGCGTTCTTNNTAGTGGTCGAATTCCACCGGATGGAAAACGGGTTATGGCGGCCCTTTCCCGTGGAATACAAACGCGGAAAGCCCAAGATTGATGACTGCGACAGGGTACAGCTTTGTGCACAGGCAATCTGCCTCGAAGAAATGCTCAATCTCGAAATACCGGAAGGAGCTCTCTTTTATGGGCAGATCAGGCGCAGAGAAGATGTAATTTTTGACCAAGAATTGCGCACGGAGACGGAGGATATCGCCCGAAAAGTGCACGCGCTCATTGACTCAGGCAGCACTCCGAAGCCGCAGTTCTCTAAAAAATGTGAGAAATGCTCTCTTCTGGAGCTGTGCATGCCCAGGACCTGTGGTGGGAAAAAACCTGTAGGCAATTATTTGTTGAAGGCGGCGGAAGGCCCGTGAAAAGGCATTTAAACACTCTTTTTGTGACAACCCAGGGGGCTTATCTGCTGAAAGAGGGCGAAACCGTTGCGGTGAAGATAGACGGCGAGATATCGATGCGCTTGCCCGTGCATACTCTGGGCGGTATCGTCTGTTTCGGCCAGGTGTCGTGCAGCCCGTACCTGATGGGCTTCTGCGCGGAGAATGGAGTTGCAATCAGTTTTCTTACGGAGCACGGCGGGTTTCTTGCGAAGGTCCAGGGGCCTGTATCCGGTAATGTACTGCTCAGGCGAGAACAGTACCGTCTTGCAGACGACATGAAGTCCTCTTCATTAATTGCGCGAGCTATAGTGACCGGGAAGATTGCGAACTGCCGCGCGGTTCTTCAGAGATCGCTTAGGGATCATTCAGAGAAGATGGAGTCCGATGCTGTATCTCTAGCCTCACAGAGCCTTGCCAGTTCGATGAGGAGACTGCAAGGAGATTATTTTCTTGATATAGTGCGCGGGATAGAAGGAGACGCTGCTAATGCCTATTTTGAGGTTTTCAATCATCTCATAACATCGCAGAAGGAAGAATTCATTTTCCACGAGCGCAACCGCAGGCCTCCGCTTGATAATGTGAACTGCCTTCTCTCTTTTCTTTATACAATTCTAATGCATGACGTCCGTTCCGCTCTGGAGACCGTAGGACTTGACCCCGCAGTGGGCTTTCTGCACAGGGACCGCCCGGGTCGTTATGGCCTCGCCCTAGATCTGATGGAGGAATTCCGTCCTTTTCTCGCTGATCGGCTCACACTTTCATTGATAAACCTTTGCCAGGTGCAGGGGAAAGGCTTTCAGAAGAAAGAAACCGGGGCCGTGTGGATGGATGATGATACGCGGAAGACGGTTCTCGTTGCTTATCAGAAACGCAAGCAAGAAGAAATACTGCACCCATTCATAAACGAAAAAGTGACAATTGGTCTTTTGCCGTATATTCAGGCCATGCTGATGGCTCGGTATTTGCGGGGAGACCTGGACTGTTATCCCCCTTTCATCTGGAAATGAGGACGAAGCATGTTTGTACTGGTTAGCTATGACGTTGCTGAAGACGAAGGTAAGGGCCGGCGCCGTTTGCGCAGGGTCGCGAAGGCCTGTCAGGATTATGGGCAGAGGGTCCAATATTCGGTATTTGAATGTATTGTGGATCCTGCGCAATGGGCCGTGCTGAAATCGAGATTGATTTCCGAAATCGATCTGAAAAAGGACAGCTTGAGATTCTATTATCTTGGTTCTAACTGGAAGCACCGGGTAGAACATGTGGGTGCTAAAGAACCGTTGGATCAGGAAGGTCCTTTGCTTATTTGAGTGCTTGCGAACCCGAAGCTCACATGATCTCGTTAAGAGGTTCGCAATAGACTGAAATGCTTTAAAAACAGGTATTTAGGTTTCATGATCTTTGACAACGAAATAATTCGCGGGGAGCAACCATTGTCTACGCGAATAGTTGTGATTTTGTATTTTAAATTTAAGGAGTTTTAACTGAAGAGTCGCTCCCTGCGCGGGANNGCGCGGGAGCGTGGATTGAAACAACGCCTATGGCGTTTGTAAGCGGCAGCGTCGGAGGTCGCTCCCTGCGCGGGAGCGTGGATTGAAACTATTATTTTCCAGTTGCCCAACTTGCCGTCCTTGTCGCTCCCTGCGCGGGAGCG
>DMNE01000388.1 GCA_003453735.1 Nitrospiraceae bacterium
ACGAAACCGATAAGAATTGTCCCATTACACTATAAACCCCAACCACTGGTATCCCGGACTTGAAAAAAATCCAGAGGCTGCGAAAATGGTCACTTAGCTCCCCCGGTTTTTTGCGGTCTCGATCAATGTCAAACTTAGATTCCTTAAAAATATGGATCATCATCTTTATCAGAAAATAGAGATTGAATAATGAACTGAAAAGACGGCCCGCTTTCCGAACCGATACTTGACATAAGATCGGTATTGGCATGGCGGTATATATCAATCCATTCTTCTTTCAGGCGTATCGCAAGTTTTGGGTTGAGGATATAATGACCAGTCCTCTTTCGCCTGAACAGTTTTTTGCAATACGGGTTAGTGCTGTCAATTTCATTCTTTGAAAGAAGTGCTGATATGTATGCTCTCTTTCTTCGATAATCCTGAATGACGTTATCCGGCAGTGATGCCGCTATCCCCTCCAGGATGACAGCAGTGAGAGGGACCTGGTCGTATTTTTGATAGTTGATCCGATGGTGCAAAGTGGCAATGAAAATATGGAACAGCAGAAACTCTCCCTGACTGCTATCGATCTTAATCAGCCGATCATCAGCCTTTAAACTTACACTCGATGGGGCAAGCAGTTCGCTCACTCGCGGGAACAATTCAGAAGCGTATTTCTTGTCTTGCACAGCCCGTCTCAGAGCGCCCTGCCAAGCCGTCAGGCCGTAATTATCAGTCAATTCGGTATCAGCTCCAGCCGCTAATAACTCGCGGATAAGTGCTGTATTGCCTGAAGCCGCAGCCAGCATGAGAGACGTCTTATTAAAAACAGTACGATGGTTTATTCCGTAGAGTTCGCATTGTCTGAGAATTTCTTTGAAAAAAGTTCCAGTGTACCGCTGCATATAATGTATGGTGAAATTTGCCCGCTGCTGGTTATAAAGAGGCCAGTTAAAGAACCGCTTGCCCTCCTTCAGAAAAAATATCTGTTTTGCCTTGTCGAACCCGCAAACACTGAGCAACTCGATCAGCCTCGGCTCGTCATAGAAAAGAGCGTATTCAAACAATGCTTTTTTGGGCTTCTGCGAAATCTGTTCTTTGTCGCGTGCGCTATCAATAAGCGCCATGACCCGCTCAGGGGTGTAAAGATCCCACGGCACGGATTGCGTTTTCAGGATATCACGCCTGATCTCGTCAGCCTGGTCCTGCCTGCCCTGCAACTCCAGTTTGCGCGCCTCAGCCTGCCACTCCTCACGGCTCGACTGTTTTACCTCAACAGGTATTTGATCACGGGCATTCAGTAGTCCAAGCATGCGGAGCAACGGGTGACCGTGGTCGCTCTCTATGAGGTAAATCCGTTGTACCGCACGGGTAATTGCAACATATAAGGAGTTGACAAAGAATTTATATGCCTCAAGAGATTTATCTGATTTATCCCGTGCTCTCATATACTCAAGCTCTCCCTCCAGGTCCTCCGGGTTGACACCCCTGATAATCTCCTGGAAACTGGCCCGCTCGCCGGAGATAAAGTTCAGTAGAATGACATTCTCGTACTCAAGCCCCTTAGCCTCCTGGATACTGAACAGAAGGGGCGTATCAAAAAACTGCCTGACTGCTGCCTTTTCCTCATCTCGCATAACCAGCACCGCAAATTTGGTAGACCTGCGAATCTTCTGGTTCAGTTCCCTCTTGACCTTATCCGTATCCTTTATGAAAAGTATGTCGCCACCGTTTTCTGAGAGGCTGTTCATAAGATAGGTGCTCTCCCTATCAATTGAACCAAAGCGCTTTTGTTTAATCCTGAGAAGTTTGTTTGAGAGGCCGGTCACCGCCGCCGAGTTGCGGAAGTTGGATTGCAGAATCCGCATCACTTTTTGGCTTTCCAATGCTGCAGCATGATAGAGCATAGTCTTGAGAGTACTCCATGAGAAAAAATTCGGATGTACTATCTGGTTGGAATCTCCACACAAGATAAAATTATCAGGATTCTTAAGACTTCCGAGAATAAGCTGCAGTTGGATATTAGTTATATCCTGTACTTCATCTACAACAATAAAATCATATATCTGCCGCACATGTTTCAGATAACCATGCGTCAAAATGTTGGGATCGTAATAGCTGTTCTCCTTGAGAAAACCAAGGTATTTCTCAAAGAGGGTGTAAACAAGGTCACGTTCTTCATCGAGATAAATAGATTGCCGTATGCCGAGTGACAAATAGTCCTCCCGGGACAGATACGGCTTATCAACGATTGATCCGGTTATAACTCCACGAAATTCCTCGTAGAGGCGATGAGCATCTGCTACTCGTTGTTGTCGTGGGAACCGCATAAGCCATGAAGCAAAAACCCTGTATGTAATCTCCCTACCTTCAGGTACCCTCATCGTCTCAAGGTATTCCCTGAATGACAGGAATGAAATCTCCTGATCTTCATTTTCATAATGGTGCGCATAATAGATATTCCTTGAGTTGTCGGCAAGGTAAGGGGACAATGTCACATAGAGGACCTGACCATGAGCCCGTTTCATCTTTTCAAGGGTAAGAGCGGTTTTCCCGCTTCCGGCAGGGCCAATAACTATTAGTGGAAGGGCATGCCGGTATATTTCCTGCTGCTCGGGGTCAAAGGAAATTATCTTATCAAGAATGTGAAAGCGGGTGTTTGAGGGATTAATGTAGATAAGAGAGGGAGTACCCTCTCGTTCAATCTGTGTTTTCTCGAGGAGCGGAATTTTTGCCTCATCTACCCGGGTACCCCTTAAAAACTTCGATTTATCATAGGCGTGATTGAGTACGACCTCCAGAATGAGGGCATATCTCACCCCTTTATATGTCATAATTCTGAACAGGAGGCGGTTGCTTTCATCAAGCTTTGCCCTGTACAAGTCATGCTCGGCGAATTTTTTGACCTCGGCGGAATGGAAGTCATCCTCTTCAAGATACCCAATAAGCTTCTGGTACTGACGAGTTACCTTAGATGTAACAAGATCGGCATATTCAAGTATTTTCACTTTCTTCTGCAGCCTATTTTATGAGATAAAATTTCATTTTGTTGACTCTCCAATTGCTCCATACAATTAGATTATGCAGACCCCGGTCGTCTTCTGCCACCTCTGGCGCCGACATATCGGCCATGAGTGAGAACATGACTGTGAGAACGTATTTCGTCTATCACTGCGCTTCTTTAAAAGACCGGGCACGTCCTTGCACTCTCCCGTGTTCCTGCAACCGCGCCGGGAGTGGTACCTGCCCGTCATTTTCTTTATGTCGTTAATTGCCGTTCTCTTATCTACATTGTTCTCGATATCAGAGATATACTGGACTATCAGAAAACCAAGGTAGATGCATACATTAGGATTATGAAAAACATGCACCCTCACGCTGCACTGGGCTTTGGCAGGTGACTGCAAAAAAGAGTCGAACTTTTCTTGTCTAAGTCTGTTTTGTAAGAATTCATCTAACATTTTTTATTTTCCCTTCATCTGCTCCTTATTTATGACGACTTTGCCTCACAGTGCCTCTCTCATACGAGTTGGGTTTAATGGTATAAACATTTAACAAAAACGGGTGAGCTTATCGGCTATGCCAGAGTTTCGACCACTGACCAGCACCAACCCCAAACGTTATCGGAAATGCGTTATGGGAGCTGCATAAATGTCACACTGAGTAGTGCTCAGGATCCTTTGACACCTGGCCCTTCTTTCTTTTCTGAAAGGGCTATGCTTACAGCCTCCTTGAAAGGGGTCTTTTCTATAGGAATAAACTCGTCGATACAGTTGTCCTTGCAGACCACATCGTTCTTCAATCCTTCGATTAAGGGATGGGCGATGCCTGAAGCAATGGGCGTCACGAGATCCACCCAGTAGGCAGAAAGAAGGGGTGTCAGAAAAGGAACGGTAAAAATTAACCTTCGCGTGAGTCCACGCGCCTCTGCATAAAGTTGCATCATATCCCGATACGTCAGTATCTCTTCTCCCCCTATGTCGAACGTTTCACCTGCCGTGAGAGGGTTCAGCAGGCATCCGACAAGATAGGCGAGAACATCCTTTATTGCAATCGGCTGAATGCGGCTATCGATCCATTTCGGGCAGACCATTACAGGCAGACGTTCAACGAGATACCTGAGCATCTCGAACGATGTGCCTCCCGCACCTATTATAATGGCAGCGCGAAGGATAGTTGCCGAGGGCTTGCCCGAAGAGAGGATTGCCGCTATTTCCTCACGACTTCCCAGATATTCAGAAAGGTTGTCTCCTTTTTCGCCGAGCCCCCCCAGATAGATAATCCTTCTCAGTTCTTCGTCACCTGCCGCCGATATGAAATTCCTTGCAGCAGTCCCGTCTCTTTCAGCGTATTCGGCATTCCTGAATACGCTTTTCCCTCCAATGGAATGCACAAGGTAATAGGCTGAGTGGATCCCGCGTAGTGCCTCTTTAAGCCCCATGCCTGAAACAAGGTCTCCCTGAAAAACCTCGATATCTTTATTTAAAGCAGTAATCTCAACCACTCTTGCTGGATCACGGACAAAGAGTCTTAACCGGATTTTTTTCTTTACCAGCTCAGGCAAAAGTCTACCCCCAACAAACCCTGTGGCACCAATGACCAGAACCCTATCTTCCGGTGATAGACCAAGAGACCCCATATACCAAGTCTATCACAACAGAAACGGTCTGCAAAATGAGGAAGGCATCAAATAGTGAAGCAATGCTGTGTGGCAGGAGATCCGTAACCCTTGACAGTAAGAGGGACGTGAATATGCGAGCCCTGCCTTCATAAGGCAAAGGCGAAAAGAGCGTGCTCTCAAGGTTTACTTCCCTTTTTCGTTGGAAAATATCATAGCCCGGAGCATGTTCCGCAGGCGAGATAGATAAAGGTCTCGCCGGTTTTCTGAAAACCCTCAGTTGAAGCTCCTTGCAACTATTGCACGATCGGCCTTCAAAGGTCCCATCCGAAGGAGACGAGATTGTCTGCAAGACTGGCCGCACCCTTCAGAACTTTCTTTCCGATCGTTGCGACCACTGTTCCGATTGTGATAAATGGCAGTGCTATGACGTATAGCAGCCCCAGCACCGGTCCTGCTACAAGACTCCAGAAACAGTTCTCGCCTGCTTTATGTCTTGCCTCCGCTGTCATTTCCTTCAGCCGGGCATAAACCCAGCTTTCGAAGAGCTTATGGAAATAGAGACCTCTCCGATCCCTGGGACGTAGAGCATGTTGAGCTGTCCGGAAAGACCGATACGCTCTCCTGGATGTCCCTGTTATTAATCTTCAGGGCACAGGTTAATGTGTCGCGGGTCTCCTTCCTTATCCATTTGATCGTGGCCTCGAAGGGCATGCATCTATCGTTCGTCCCTCAACGCCTCAAGTTCCTTCGTAATATCAATGCCGGCGGGGCATCAAGTAATGCATCTTCCGCAGCTCACGCAACCGGGTAATCCGAACTGTTTCATAGTATAAGCCAGCTTCTTCGACATCCACTGCGGTATCGCGCCCTCCGTGAAGGTCTGAAGTTGCCTCCATGGACGGAGCGAAGTTTCTCGAAAAGCAAGAGTCCCATTTCCTGACTCTCGCACCCGAACTCTCTTGTGATTGCCGGGTGATCCCTCGCAGTCTCACTAGATCATAGGTCGAGCTGCAAAAACAGGCGGGGCAGACCTGGGTGCAGTTCCCGCACTCGAGATCTCTTTTGGTGATGTCGGCCCAATGGGGCTGATCGAGGTTCCTGCAAATAAGCCCTGGGAGTTCAGCTGCCCTGATCGATTTCCTCATCATCTTCAAGCGGCCTTCGATCCTCGGGGCCTTTTCCTTCAGATCGTCATCTATTGCGTCTTCCAGTGGCAATCCGTTAAGCAGCCCTTGACCAGCCACAGTACTTGTCTCTAAGAGAAAAGAATCATCGAGCTCTGTGGCGGCTATGTCAAACCCGTTCGTTAGGAAAGGGCCTGTCCCCATCGAATGACAAAAACCGGGTACAGACAATTAACGGCGATGGTCAAAGATACCCTCTCCGTAACTCGTAAACACGATCTTTCACCGGCCCATCGAGAAAGACCCTGTCATAGAGTTTCAGCGCGGAAAGATCGCACGACCTAATGCCGACAAATGCAAGCTGCTTTTCCTCTCGGAAGTGAGGCGCTCGGGTAATTCTTCTTCTTGACCCCTTGAAGGCAAACATCTCGCTCACGGTAGGATACTGAAAATCTCTTGAAGGAATCGGGGCCTACCGAAAAGGAGAAGATCTCCGGCCGCTCGCCTTTGGCAAGCCGGTAGCAGCCCACCTGCTATCGAAAAGGTGCGCAA
>DMNE01000539.1 GCA_003453735.1 Nitrospiraceae bacterium
CTCAATGACTTTTATCGTCACAGGTGCTGTAATCTTCTTCTTCCCTTTCAGCACCCCTTTCACGATCGTTTGTGCTGCCCGTTCCGTTGATATTGGCGGGATCATTTTTTGCGCCAACGGCAGCCGTTCTTCGCTTCCCGGGTTATGCTCCCAAAATGAACTCTCTACCTTGGCGAAATAGACCAGCGACGTTTTGACATGTGTCCCATACAAATCAGCAGTGAGTGCCTCGTTGAATCCAATCATCGCCTTTCGGGCAGAAATGTAGCCTGTGGCTCCGGAAAAGGGTATAACCGCGGCGAATGATGTAACATTCACTATATGTCCAGCACNNCAATTCCTTATCAAGAAATCCGGCAAAAAAGATTTGGTGATGAAAAATGCGCCTAAATAAGGAGCTGCGATCATATCATATGCTTCCTGGTACTCCGTTTCTTCAATAAACTTCCACTTACCCCTACCGGCATTATTCATAATAATGTCCGGTACACCTATTTCAGTCTTAATATGATCAGCAAGTTCTTTAACCGCTTTCCAATCTCCGACATCGACAGGGAAAACATCCGCCTTGCCACCACTCTCCTGAATGCCGCTTGCGATTTGATTTAATCTTTCCGCATTCCTTGCAAGTAACAGAACACGTGCTCCCCTTGCAGCAAACTTTCTCGCCGTTTCAGCTCCGATGCCACTCGATGCACCTGTTACAAGAATAATTTTCCCATCCATAGTCATTGTGTTCTCCTTTCACATAGTTGATCTTTTAATCGCATAAGAAACCTCCCTGCTTGTCATCGCAAGTCTGGCTATGGCCTTTATACCGATTAGGATGCGCGTCAGGTTGGCAACGAGGCCGCCCCTGAAGTTTGCAGTGCACATTTTCCGATAATCACTGGCCGGCATCATGGCTTCGGCAATCCTCTCGGTGGTTGCCTTGCTTATCGATCCTGTGACAAGTTCAGCCCCGGCATTCCTGATCAGATCGTATTTCGAGTCAAAAAGTCTCGGGACATTTGCAGTACCTGCGGCCGGAACCAGAACCTCCCCGGCCCACTTCCAGTCTAGTTCCTGACTTATCTTCATGAAGTGTTGTCTCAGAAGGTCGAAGTTCCCGAACTCAGGAAAGCCGCAAGACGAAATGAGCACGGCCTTTGAGTGTCTATGGTAACGCTTGGGATGCTCGGTGCCACCACGCGGTGATTTGTGTTGGCCCGGCTCAAGAATCACAAAAAGACGATCGATGACGTTCTTGACCGTAGCAGGAAGGCCGAAGAAATAGAGTGGTGCGGCCAAAAGAAGATAATCTGCCTCTTTATACGCATTGAGAATTTGACCGAAGTCATCTTTCTGTATACAGACCCCTGCGTTTTTTTTCCAGCAGGCCCAGCAACCCAGACAGGGACCGATTTTCATGCGATGGGGATAAAACTTTTGAACTTCAAGGCCCTCCCCCATGCCCTCGATGCAAAGATCCAGCATCCTCTCTGTAAATGATGGATTCCTCATTGAACCAGAGATTGCGAGTACCTTTTTCTTTTCCATAGCTTAAACCTCCTTAGTATTAACAATGCTTATTATCCTAACACTGTTAATTAACAGTGCAAAAAAAATTACATCTTCCCTTTCCGTATCCTACTCATAGAGTATTCCAGTGCCCCTTCCGCAATTGCCTTAATCTTTTCCTGAGGGAACATGCTGCACCGCCCGCGAATGATGAGCGAGACGATGCCATGTACGAGGGACCAGACAGAGAATGCCGCTACGTCTAGATTGCCTCCCGGCAGATACCCCGCTGCGATGCAGTCCTCAACGTTTTTTCTTAGGAATTCGTAAGACCTCCTACCTGCTGTCCACTCCTCTTCTTCCACAAACTTTCTGGCAGGGGCCCTCATGATAAACATAAGGTCGTAGTATTCAGGCTTCTCAAGGGCAAAGGCAATATACACCCGGCCATGCCTTTTCAGACGATCTAAAGGGTCCTTGGTGGAGAGCACCGCTTCCTGCCGCTTGTAGAGTTCTTCAAATCCCTGTTCATGGAGTGCAAAAAGTATCTCATCTTTGTTAGTGAAGTAAAGGTAAATCGTCGCCGGGCTGTACTCAATCTCATCGGCTATCCGGCGGATCGTCACTTTCTCAAAGCCTTCCTTCAGGAAAAGCCCCATCGCCCTTTTCAGGATAAGACCCTTCATGTTCCTCTTTTCGCGCTCTCTTCGTTCAACAGTACCCATAATGATTACCCTCGTTTATCTTCTAAACAGAGTTTAGTATAATTGCGGAAAAATGTCAAGTCTTAATTTTGATAAGCTTTTCTAAGGGTTTCACGCACCAACAAAAAACACAGACTTATGCAAAATACAACTGGACGCCACCGGTCTGGCAGAAAGAGCTGGGCATTGTGTTGTCGATAGTACAAACAGCCTAATGACAGCGATATTTATTGCAGTCAGCCGCTCTGTTCTACACGAAGCTCCGCAAAGCATGATTTCTTGCTGACTGTTCATTTCGGCTCGTGCCCTGCATCGCTGGCAGAATATTGACTATCTCAATTATAGGGAGTTATGTGGAGCTCAACATAACTCCCTATAACTCGCACCAAAAGTCTTCCTCTTCATGATGAAACTTTCTCCTCGGGAGGTTTAATTTTATCAGAGCACATTTAATTAGCACATTGAACCGCCAGGGGTGTCGATTGAGCGAGAGTTTCTCTTCGGACGAAACATCTGTGATGTTCCGATGAGCGTTTGTTAGAAACGGAAACCAACGCAGCAAATGTACGACTCGCTGGTCGCATGAGTTTCGGGGCGTCTTACTAATGTTGCGAGAGTAGAAAGCTAAGGGATGACGACTATCGACTGCACGTGCTGTAAATGGTGACTTACGGGACACTCGTTTTTCCTCAAAAACAAACTAAACAGGCTAGATCGCGGCCGTGATTCCTATCAATAATTAACAGTCACTATCAAATCTGTCGTAGCCAGGCATATCCGCAATAACACACAGCATAGCGAGCTATATTCGATAGCGTATTCTACCAAAAATCATAAGAGGAAAGAACGAGGATTTTCCTGGCAAAATACGCTTCAGCTCAGTCATACCTATGATTTCTTTTCCTTTGGAAGGGTAAAGTAAAATGTTGCACCCTGTCCCATAGCACTTTCGGCCCACGTCCTTCCACCATGGCGTGAAATGATGCGCCGAACATTGGCAAGTCCGATACCTGTGCCTTCAAATTCCTCCTGGCTATGGAGACGCTGGAATATGCCAAAGAGCTTATCCACATATTCCATATTAAACCCCACGCCGTCGTCCTTGACGAAAAAGATGAATTCGTCTCCATCATCTTTGTACCCGATCCTGATTTCAGCCTTGGGACTCGTCATGGTGTATTTAACTGCGTTGGATATAAGATTGACAAGTACAAGCTCCAACATCGACTTATCGCCGTATACATCGGGTAATTCATCGATTTCCCATTTAATATTTCGGCCCTTTGCGCCAGCCCGAATTTCCTGGACAACTTTCCTTACAAGAGCATTAAAACTCACTTTTCTCTTTTGCATCTCCGAGCGCCCTATGCGAGAAAAGGCGAGCAGATCATCGATAAGCATCCCCATCTTTTTTGCGGCACCGGCTATCGCAGCCGCGTAACTGTGAGTTTTGTTATCGGCGTGGTCCTTCAGCCTTCTTTGCAGCAGTTCCACAAAGCCCGACATATGCCGCAGTGGGGCGCGAAGGTCATGTGAGACTGAATAGCTGAAGCCCTCAAGCTCTTTGTTTGCGGCTTCAAGATACTCTTTTGCTGCTTTCAATTCCACTTCCGCCCGCTTTCGTTCGACAATTTCCCAGGAGAAGTCGCCCAGAAGCGAAGCGATCTCAATGTCCGACGGGGTATAGTCTGTCGACTTGTTGCCTACACCGATGATCGCTACGATCCGGTCCCGCCTCAAGATGGGGATGACCATTTCCCGAATGACTGGTGCATGCCCAGGCGGCATTCCCTTGCGGTGAGGCAATGACGCATAGTCGTTATGAATTACCGGACGCCTGTCACGAACACAATCCACCCATACGCCGGCCTGAGAGACCGGGTAATGACTGCCCTTGCCCACGGCGGTACACATGTTTTGAAGAGTATTCGTGGACCAGTTCTGCAAAAAAAGCGTTTCCTGATCGTCCCCCATAAAATGGTAAAAACCGATTGCACTTTCGGTCTNNGCCGCTACGACCATCCGCAAACGTGCTTGAACGAGGCTGTCTGCCCGCTTGCGCGCGGTGATATCGGCTGCATAGATACGCGCGACGTTAAACTCTGGCAACAGGTAGATACTTTCTCCGAATACCTTGTCATTTATCATCACCTCTCGATTGAATTTCAAATCCCTTTTTTGGTCCAGATTTTTCAGGATTTCACTTAAATCATCGGGCAAAAATACTCTTATATCTTCTTGAACGCCTAAATTTCGGAGCGTTTCACCGATTGCCTTATTATGAAAAATAATACTGCCGGAAGAGTCCACCTCTATTATTGGATTTGGATTCATCTGCGGAAAAGAAGCGAGACGGTCTCTCTCTTTCTCTCGTTGCTTGCGCTCTGTGACGTCGCTGACCGCAATCCGGCACTGCTGCCCATTCGCAGAGATCTTGCCCTCGAGCCTGACAAAGAGTGGGTTATCCTCTTTTCTCAGGAGCGCCACTTCGCAGTGTTCATTCGCCGGGCCCGTAAATACCTTCTGTAGAAAGTCATCGAAGATGGGACGGTCTGACTCGCCAACGAACAGCTCAAGGCGCTTGCTGGCCAACCGAGCACGCTCTACTCCGAGCAGGAGCGCTCCGGTAAGGTTCACCTGGAGGATTGCTCCGTCGCGGTCCAGGGTCACGTAGCCCACGGGAGCGAAATCGTAGAGCTCCGAGTACTTTTCCAGCCCTGCCTCCAACTCTGCCCGTACCCGCTGCAGTTCCTCGTTCTGCATCTCCAACTCAATCTGATGCACCTGGAGTTCGTGGAGGAGGCGCTGCGTTTCCGCCTCTGTAAGGGCAGTGGCACTTTCCGACTTGTTTGCTCTCAGCCGCTCTTCCGCAAGGCGGCGGAGTTCGGCTGTTTCCGCTGAAGAGTTCTTGTTCTTTTTTATGGCGTCACCTCCGGTGTTTTATCAGACCCCGGTGACGTCGGGGGTTTGGCGCTCATTTGGAAGAAAACGGAGATGCCATCCGCCTGAGGATAGACCCGGACATCGTACCAACCCTGGTAAGGCGCGGATTCAAAATACGTTTGAAACGAAAGGGCGACCTTTTCCTTCACCGCCTGCTGACACTTGTCATCGAAAATGGACCCTTTGTCTTCAGGAAAGGCATCGAAAAGATATCTCCCGACTATCTCGGCTCTCCCTCGCTTAAGTAGTTGTTCTGCTGCAGGGTTGAAGTAAGTGATCACCAGGTTGTCATCCAGAGAGAGAAAGGCGTCACTGATACTGTTCAGGATGTTCATCAACTTTTCTGACGCTTGCTGCTGCTTCGCCTCCAGCGTCTTGGAAACGGTGATGTCAATAAAGGTGATCACCAGGCCATCAATCCTGTTGTCCAGCATCCGGTAGGGCATGATGCGTACCAAATACCAGCGCCCGTCGCGGGTGGCAACCGGCTTCTCAACAAAGACTAGCGTCCGCAGCACCTCCCGTGCGTCCGCAGCAAGTTCCGGGTATACCAGATCGGAGGCGATATCGGTGATCGGCCGGCCCGCGTCACCGGGGATCAGATTGATGATCTTGGACACCTGGGAGGTAAACCTCCGCACGTTCAGCTCACTGTCTAAGAACAAGGTAGCGATCTCAGTACTGTTGAGCAGGTTCTTCATGTCGTTGCTCGCTAGCGTAAGCTCATCAACTTTGGCCTGCAGTTCATTGTTCACCGTCTGCAGCTCTTCGTTCATGGACTGCATCTCTTCTTTGGAGGTGGTCAGTTCCTCATTGGTCGACTGGAGTTCCTCATTCGTGGACTGCAATTCCTCGTTGGTGGATTTGAGCTCTTCCTGGGAGAACTGCATCTCTTCACGGCAGGACTGTATCTCTTCGCGGGCCTGCTGTAATTCCTGCATCATCGCGGTCAGACGGGCACCGGAGACAGATGCCCGACCAGTTTTGCCCGGCGCTTTCGTTTCAGGAGGCGTCGCCGCTTCCGTAAAGACGATTATCACCATCCCCCGCAGCGCCTTCGGCTCGTCGAGCAACTGGACGGTGATATCCACGGATTGCATCCCGCCGTTGGTCCGCACCTTCACTCCCCTCAAAATGACCGGGTCTTTTTGCCGGAGCGCCTTCTGGAAGGCACTGTTCAGCTCGTGGCGCAGCCCTTCGCGGGCCATGGCGAAGAGGCTCCAGTTGGCTTTGCCGGCCGCCAGCTCCAGATACTTGCCCGTCCGCCCGCTGACATAGACGATGTCGCCTGAACTGGTAACCAGCACGGCCGCCGGAGAGAAGCGCCGAAGGAGCAGCTGGTCCGCTAGCGCCTGGATGTTGGGGGCGGCCGGTTCTGGCACCATAGCCGACGCCGGCACGCCTTGCAGTACAGGGTGAAAAGTGGGAGGAAATTCGACCGGTTCCGCCCCCAGGGTGGAATTACGACGCTGATAAAGCCTTGATTTGCCGTCCAACGGGACAAAGAAGTCGGTGAAAGAACCAATAGTCTCCGCGCTCCCCAGGAACAGGACGCCACCAGGATTCAGGCTGTAGTGAAAGAGAGGCAGAAGCTTCTTCTGCAACTCCGGCGACAGGTAGATAAGCAGGTTTCGGCAGATCAGGAGGTCAAGTTTGGTAAAGGGCGGATCCATAATAAGGTTCTGCCGTGCAAAAACCACCATATCGCGGATCTCCTTGCTGACCCGGTAGCCTTGTTCCTCCTGAATAAAGAACCGGTGCAGACGCCCTGGCGAGACATCCGCGGCAATGTTCTTTGGATAGAAGCCCTGGCGGGCTTTATCAATAGCGTCCCGGTCCAGGTCGGTGGCAAAAACCTGCAGCGAAATACCCCTGACCGGTTTCACATGCTCCAGCGCCTCTCTGAAGACGATTGCCAGAGAGTATGCCTCCTCCCCCGTCGAACAGCCTGCTGTCCAGGCCCGCAGAGGCAGGCTGGCGGGACGGTCCGCCAAGAGCACCGGTATGACCTTGCTCTTCAATCCCTCCCAAGCCGCTGGGTCGCGGAAAAAGCTGGTCACCCCTATCAGAAGCTCCTTAAAAAGCAGTTCAACTTCATGGGGATTGTTCTGCAGAAGCCGGACGTATGCAGAAATCTTATCAAGCTGATGGATACCCATGCGCCTCTCTATCCGGCGATACATGGTGCTTTTCTTGTACAGGGTAAAGTCGTGGCCGGTCTGCGCCCTGATCAGAATAAAGACCTTTTCCAGTGCGCTCTGTGCCTTGTCTTCCAGGGGTAGTTCGGTCCTGGTGATGCAGGGGGCGTGCTTGAGATACGCGATGAGCTTTCCGGGTAGTTCTTCCACTGGGGCGATAATGTCGGCCAGTCCGGCCTCGATTGCGCTTCTGGGCATGCCGTCGAATTTGGCCGAGGTCGGCTCCTGCACAAATACTACCCCGGCTTTTTCCTTGATGGCCTTGAGGCCCAGCGTGCCGTCTGAGCCCATGCCCGAGAGGATGACACCGATGCTCCACTCCTTCCGGTCATCCGCCAGAGAGCGGAAAAAGAAATCAATCGGCAGGCGCAGGCCCCGCCGCACAACCGGATCAAGCAGGTGCAGGACCCCGTGCAGGATGGACATGTCCTTGTTGGGCGGGATGNNCGCAGCCCGGCGCGACTTTCATGCGGTCCCTCACCTGGATGACCTTCAGGGCAGTGGTGCGCTGCAGCAGTTCAACCATAATGCCCTTGTGCGTCGGATCCAGGTGCTGGACGATGACAAAAGCCATACCGCTATCTGCAGGCACGTGCCTCAAAAATTGTTCCAGGGCCTCCAGCCCGCCGGCCGAAGCGCCGATGCCGACGATCGGAATAGGCTGGCTATCAGGGCGCTTGCCACCCACTTTCGGTGGGGACGGCGCCTCTTTTTGTGAACCAATGACAGGTTGTTTTCCCTTGCCTTTAGCTTGGCTCGGTTTTTTCATGGTTCAGATCCCCTTTGGTTTCTCTTGGATGATTTTGTTCTGGATTGTTCGGTTAAGGCGGATCTGGATTAGCGATCATGGGTGCCCTCATGGGTAGCTTCTTTAGGTGGCACGTTCAGCCCCCNNAAACCTGTTGCACATTCTGTAAAGAATCTCTCATTGCATATGTATAACATTATATCAAATTCTGAGTTGATGATTTCCGGCATGCCAGCTCTTCTGAACAAAGCTGTTACCACAACTTGCCTCGAAGCAAGATGAGGATCTCATCTTAGTCTTTTCTCGTAGACATGTTTATATAGTATGGAAGCTGAATCACAAATAATCAGATTTAATGATTGCTTGTGGAATACGATTTATCGAGTTCTTCTGGAAGGTTCTCGGAGGCATTCATTAGCCGGTAACGTGAAATAAAACGTTGCTCCTTCTCCCAGCTTGCTTTCGGCCCACACTTTTCCGCCATGTTTCTCTATTATCCTTNNGCCAGTCCAGCACCCGTTCCCTTAAAATCATCTGAGCTATGCAACCGTTGAAAAATATTAAACAGTTTATCTTTATACTCCATATCAAATACAACGCCATTGTCTTTAATATAAAATACAATTTCATCTCCCCTTTCCATACTACCAACTTCAATTGATGCAATCTCCCTGGGTTCTGTGAATTTAATGGCATTTGTAAAGAGATTGACAAAGACCTGCCGTAATAATGACGAATCACCATGGCAGGACGGGAGTGATTTCATTTCGAGCTGTATATTTCGATTTCCGGTGTCCGTTTTCAGTCCGTCGAAGGCATGCTTTGTTATTTCTTCCATATTGACCGTATCTGCCTTAATTTCTTGTGCACCGGCACGAGAGAAAACAAATAGGTCATCAAGTAACTGGGCCATCTGTTTTACCGCTTCCATAATGGTTGTCAGCTCTTCTTTGCCTTGAACGGCCACTTTGTTGGCATATTTGGTCAACACCACGCGGGCAAGTCCGTCGATTAAGAAAAGTGGTGAACGGAGTTCGTGGGATACCGCGTGGCTGAACATTTCCCAGTCTTCATTTGATGCTTCAAGCTCGCCAACCTTTCGTTTAAGCTTCACATTCAGTCTCCTGATCTCCTCCTCTGCCTTCTTGCGATCAGTAATGTCGATGCAAGTGCCGACCCATTCCCGAAGACTTCCGTCTTCTTTAAGGACAGGGGTGCCGCGGGCCATGAAGTACCGATAACTCCCATCGTGTCTGCGTATACGGTATTCGACCTCATAGTTGCTTCTTTCCGTAACGGCTTTTTTCCATATCTGTAAGGTATGCTCAACATCATCCGGGTGAAGTGCTTTCGACCATCCCTGCCCTCTAATCTCCTCATAGGGCTGGCCGGTATATATCCTCCAGGAAGGCAGATCTTCCACTACCTCTCCATCAGCATTTGTAGTCCATCCCAACTGCCCTGTCACTTCAATATAAGACCGGTAGCGCTCCAAACTTGCGTGCAGCGCCTCCTCGGCCTTTTTGCGCTCCGTGATGTCTTCAATCGCAAGAAGGATCATTCCGCCATCTTTTTCCTCTGTGGCTGCAGACGTCGGATAAACCTCTTCCTTTCTAATTACACGTGCATTGAGCATCATGGACCTGCGCCCAATATTTGGGACCTCAATGGCGACCTCGAAGTCCGAGAAAGATTTTTGCTCCGACAAAACCTTTTGAAGTAGCTTTTTGAGATCTGGAATGTCCCATTGACCATTTCCCAAGTCGTAGATGGAGCAGCCTTCTATTTCTACAGGATCTACCAGAAAGTTCTCATACTACTGGTTGCGGGTTTTTGGGGACGGCCATTTCCCACGCAAGTCATCGTTTTTATTGTTGTTTTGATAAAATACCCCGAAGGTTTAAAATTCACATTCTTTGGGGTGCAAAATGTCACAAACCCCGCAATTTAACTGGATTCCGACGCATTTGACTCAAGAGGAGTTCGATGAATTTGTCTTGCCACATCTGTGTAGTGGCAGCAGAGGACCGGAACCAAAATTGCCGGCTTTTAAGCGTTTCAACTACATCTTGAAACTTCTCAGTATTGGCTGT
>DMNE01000433.1 GCA_003453735.1 Nitrospiraceae bacterium
ATCATGGGCTTGAAGTTTCTCCATCACTACCCGTTTGATCCCTGCAAGCCTAAGGTTGATGGAACCAACCACTTCTTCTCCACATCTGAGGAGCCTCCCGGAGATATTAAGTAGAGACAAGCACTGCAGCACCGTGGGCAAGACTCTTCATGAATCGAACTAAATTCTTTTTTCTCTTTGGCCTGTCTCATTCTTTACCCATGCCTATTCTTTCGCCTGCCTGTTTTTCGACGTCTGTTTCTCTTCTGAGCACCTCTATCTCCTGCTTCAGCCTTTCGAATTCATCCAGCTTCTTCTGCAGAAACCCGTAGGCATGAGTTACTTTAGTGCTCATCCCTTTTGGTGTCAGTACATACATATGGGCAATTTTGTTCTTAGAATTCTTAAAGCGCCTCGCCTTTATATATCCTTTTCTCACAAGTGAACTCACGACAGAGTTTACCCTGCCGAGACTTACCCCCATCCTCCTCGATAGCTCGCGCTGGGAAAGCTTGCCGTCCTTTTCTAATTCACGAAGGGTTTTGAACTGAGACTCGTCCATGGGACAGATCATCCGAAACGAGACAGACTTACATTCTAGGAAAAAGAGACAAGCTACCGCCGCACTCTGTCAGGAAAACAGAATGATTCCAAGGGCTACCAGTGCGTTCAGCCACTGAACTAATCATAACGAAACAAAAGGAAAAAGGTCAATAATGAAAACGCTGAAAATTAGACCTTACTTATCGATCTGTTGTCCACCTCGAGTCTGAAGTGAAGCGCTTCCAAAAGTATCATAGCTCGTTGTTTTCCCGGTGTGTGTCGTTGAAAGATGCCATACAAGTCCTTGAAGGGGCCCTCCTTTATGAGAACCCTTTCGCCGGTGTCAAACTTCTCAAGCAGAGGCGTTACAATGCCGCCCGACATCCTGTCCCGTATAACGCCTATTATCTCAGGAGAGACCTTTAATGGCCTCTCCCTGCCGACAATATACTTCACGCCACGCGTATACCGAACCATATGAGCGTGTTTCTCCTCGTCAAAGAGAGCGAAAATATAGCACGGGAAAAATTGCTCAATCACTTCAATATATTTTTTTCTTATGTACTTTCTCACTATTATTTTCGGATTCAAGGTCGTTATGCCGGCATTGTTCAGGAGCTGCACCACAGCATCTTCTGCCTTCGGCTTCGTATAAATCGCAAACCAGTTCATTTTATCTCCTGGAGTTTTTTCTTTGCGCTGCCGTTTTCGGGATCGACCAACAGGACCTTTCTGTATTCCTCCGCCGCCCGATACGGCATTCTGGCCTTTTCATACATCTCCGCAAGGGTCATCTTTATTTCCACATCTACTGGCAATGCCTCTTCGGCTTTCCGCATAACCGTAAGGGCGTCATCGAACAGGCCGCTTTTCATAAAATACTGAGAGGCCTGATAGAAGTAAGACGACATCACCTTTTTTTCGTTCTTTAGGTAGCCTATCGCAGAATAATATTCCGAAGCAGCCATGCTGTCGTTGCCTGTTTGGTGAAGATAGTCCGCAAAAAGAAGATGCGGCTCAGCCATCTCCGGCAATGCATCCCTGATATCCTCGTCCCTAAAGCCACGGAGCACAAGGAGTGCGACGTAGTCTCTGGTCTTCTTCGGCTCCAGCGATATTGCTTTTCTCATGTATTGGGCACCATCCTTACTTTTCCCCGAGGAGATCAGCCACGATGCGTAGGTCCTATACCGTAACGGATTACTTCCGTCACAACTTATTCCGCTCCGGAGCAAGCTGTCAGCCTTATCGCTGCTGCCAAGCTTCGACATGGCAAGCCCGAGGGACTGAAGATACTGGCCGTTCAGCGGATCTCTGCGAACAGCTTTTTTGTATTCGTCCGCCGCACCGGCTTTATCCGATAATAACCAGTCAGCACTGGCAGCCGCATAATGGGGCTCAGCGTTCAGAGGGTCCAGAAAAGCAGCTCTCGAGGCAACAACTCGTGTCGTTTGGAGGTCCCCCGCCCGCGTATGAGAGTCCAAGCTCTCTGCCCTGAGAGATGAAAGACCGAATTTCGCCACGAGACCGCCTGTGTTAAGAGCTGCAATGAACAACAAAAGGGCAACCGCTGGGATAATTGCCATGTTTGTTACAGGCATTGTTTTCCTGAGAAGTGTGCCGTTCAGTCCGTCCTGTATTCTGGTGTTTGCCGCCGACACCAGGAGTGCGACGAGAAAGAAAAAATAAAGCCCATTAGCGCCGATATGCAGGTTGAAATCGGTTATACTGTAGATAAGTATCGAGACAATCCCGGTAGCAGCGCCGATATACAGAAGTACGCAATAGCGCTCTCGTCTCCCGCGGAAGGCCTTATAAGACTTCCGGACTACGGAATACAAAAAGCAGAGGAAGATCACAACCGCGACGAACCCTCCCTCAGAAAGCAGTTCCATATAATCATTATGCGCGTGGTCGACAATTTCTTCTGCCGTTATGGAACGATACTTCGGATAGATATGTATATAGCTGCCGAAGCCCGTTCCAGTCAGGGGAAAATCTCTTATCATGGCGACGCTGTCCTTCCAAATCCCCATTCTCGCCTCGGCGATGGCGCCCTGGGTATCTCTCAAGGCCTCAAACCTCTTGAAAATCTGATTCCACCCGAACCATCCGACAGAATAAAAGGCAAGCGTCACGATAAGGGCAACGAGGAGCCATCCCTTGGCCTCCTTGCCCTTATTTCTTATTATACCGGCCAGAAAAATCATCGATATACAAAGGCTTATGATGCCCCCCTTCGAGAGACTCCGAAACACCGAAGTCGCAACGAGCAACGCAAAGAAACCAAGCAGGACGTGGACATTCGTCAAAGGATTGCTGAAGGCTTCTACTGCCTTTGCCCGGAGAGACCGGCAAGAGTTTCGGGGCCTATAATAGATGAAAAGGCAAACTATCAGAGGCAAGATCATATCAAGAAGCCCGGCATAATTATTGCGGTTTACGTACGGCCCAAAAGGGTGCGCGCCCACGGGCACCTCCCTTAGCCAGTATATTTTATTGTTCCAGAGAAAATGCTGAAGCATGCTGAAGGAAGCAAGTACAGAAACAAAGACTACTAATATCCAAACGGTCCTTTTCAGCAGATCTTTTCTTGCCAGCACTTGTATGGTCAAGATATAAAACGCAGCATATGCGGCAAGCCGAAAAAACTCTGCCAGCGTCGCATTTCTGTTAACGGAGAGGGACCCCCACGCATTGGGGTCCGCCGCCCACAGAGTCTCCTTATACAGGGCATAGGTCCCGGATGAAACTACCCTTAGGAGGCCGGCAGGTAGGGGAACAAGCTGAAAAAGGATATATGCCAGAAAAAGTGTCAGCGGGAAAAGTCCCGGAACCTCATAAAGAAGCGGTTCGGCTTCCCGCCTTTTCTCAACGACACAAAGCACCAGGGCAAGAAAGGAGAAGCACTCCAACACAGCAAATGACCACGGTTCAACCGTACCGAAGGCAAGAGGCGCAAAAATCAGAAGGGTGATAAATATCGAATATATCAAGCCGCTCATTCCTGAGACCTTTTTCTTTCCGCCACCCCTTCCACTCACGCCGCTGATGTGAGGCCGAAAAGGCCGGGATCACGAATTGCCACAACGAGATGACCCATGGGGAAAAACTTCTCGTCTAGTCGCTACCGAGTCACGTCCTGGTCTCCATAACCCTCGTGGTAGTACTGGTAATAGTAATCATTCTTTTTTATGTCGAGTCCATTAATGACCAGCCCCAGGAAACGAGCTTCCACGTCATGCAAGGACTTGAGCGCCCTACTCACGCTTTCATAGGTTGTATTGCCCGCTTTCGCCACGATGATCGTTCCGTCAAGAATCTTGCTCAGGATAAGGCTGTCCGTAACCGTCAGCAGAGGGGCAGCATCCCAGATAATAAAATCGAATTTCTCACTCAGGGTCACGAGCAAATGCTGCATATGCGCGGAGCTCAGAAGTTCCGAAGGGTTCGGGGGAATAGGGCCCGAAGGTATAATGTTGAGATTCGGCACCACTGCCTTCGAGATGATATCGATATCAGAAGCGCCAGCAAGATACGTGCTCAGCCCTTTCTCATTGTTCAGCCCGAAGATTTTGTGGATACGCGGTTTCCTCAGGTCGCTGTCAACCAGAAGAACAGAATGTTCCCCCTGCGCGATCGTCAGCGCAAGGTTTAGCGATGTTGCTGTCTTGCCTTCGCCCGGCACTGCGCTCGTCACGAGAATGTTTTTGGGAGAATTGCCCGCTGACGAAAGCAGAATGGCCGTTCTCAGACGCTTGTAGCTTTCCCCAAAGACAGAGCGCGGCTCTTTCAAAATGATCTCTTCCATCCTTTTCTCACTGGCCGTCAGGAGCGTGACGACTCCGAGGACCGGAACGCCCAGTTTTGCTTCAACGTCTTCGACCGACTTGATCGTATTGTCAAGGTACTCAACAAAGAATGCAAGCCCAACTCCTCCTAATAGCCCGATAAGCAGTCCAACAAGGACGTTATGGGCTTTATCCGGTTTTGCAGCGGCCCTTGGCACTTCGGCCTTTTCCACAACCCATGNNACCATACGTCAACAGTGCGGATGTCCTGGGTAATGTCCTCTTCCTTGATTTTTTTGATGATAGCATCGAAGAGTTGTTGGCTGGTTTCGGTTTCTCGCTTCAGGGCCTCGTACTGGATAAATTTCTCATTCAGGTTCTGCGTCTCGTTTTTTGTCTGCGCCGCCATCTTGCGGAAAGTTTCTTCATTTGCCTCGGCAAGTTCATACTCGTTTCTGATCGAATCAACGACCCTCCTGATCTCTTGTTCCCTTTTTTCCCTCAACACCTTCAAATCAGTAACAGCCGTAATCATAGCCGGATGTTTACTGCCAAATTTTTTCGACAAGTCGCTGATATTCTGTTCCGCCTTGAGTATCTGCGCCCTTAATGATTGGATGGTAGGATCCGACGCTATCGCTGGTATCGTCTCGGCCTTGTCGAGATTCCGCGTTACCTCCTTAACCATGTTGTAAAGGGCTTCCAGTTCTTTTCTCCTCGTCTCAGCAGCCGCTATCTTTGTAGCAACTTCGGACAGTTTTTCCGGCACCATGGCGATCCTGTTTTCAAGTGTTACGATATCTTTCGACCGTGTGTACTCTTGAAGAGCTTTTTCCGATTGCTGGACTTTTGCCCTTTCCTCTTCCGCCTTTTCAGTCAGCCACCGCATCGCATTGCGTGAAGAACTCATTTTCATATCGAGGAGGTCTTCAATATACGCTTTTACTGCCGCATTGACTATCACGGCCGCGAATTCCGGGTTTGAGGACATATAACTGATATCCACCAATTTGCTGTTTTTTATGGGCGTCACGATAAGAGAAGCGCTTATCGCCTTTGCGACCGCATCGGACTTCGCCTCAAGCTCCCCCTCGGGCTCTTTCTTAACAAGGGACGCCGCTTCTGGCTTAGTTGTGCCTGTTAGGTTCAGGACAACGGAGAACACCCCATGAAACCAGTCGATCGTTCCACCGACTATGTTGAGCCCTTGTTTTTCCCCTTTGAAGTAATTCTCATAGTTCCTGTCGAGGGAAAGCATCGTGACTACCTTCTTGGCAACCGAAGCGCCTTTTATAAGCTGGTACTGGGTCTCATAGAAATCGGGATCGTACGGATCATAATACATGTTCATCGGCCCGAGATTGCTCGGTTCGCTTCTTTCTATTAGGACCTTCGTGGTCGCCATATAAATCGGAGTAGCAGAATAAGTCAATATGAGGGACATCGCAAAAGCAACCCCAAAAACTGTGCAGACTAGTTGTTTTCTCTTTGCGATGATTTTTAGATATTCCCTTAAATGTATATCTCTGTCTTCCATATAGTCGTTACGGATCACCAAAAACTCTCGGGGACGACGACGATATCTCCTTGCAAAACCGGTTCGTCGATGTCCGCCTTTTCAATGATCTTCTCCTTTCCCTGAATTTTTCGAATGATCTTAATCCTGCCAGAGGCCGCCTTGTCGGTAAACCCCCCTGCCATCGTCGCGGCTTTGATCACGGTCATGCCCTCCTCATATTTATATGCATCAGGCTTCCTCACCTCGCCCGTGACATAAAAAACCCCCCCTTTGCCTATATACACGTTATCATTGTCCATCAAAAGCACATCCGAAGACATGTCCCCTTCTTCAAGAAGTTTCTTAAGATCGAGGGTAATGATGATCTCAGGGTTGCCGGGTGAAACAGACTTCCTCTTGATGATAGCCTTATCGCCAGAGTCCTTGGTAAGCCCACCGGCCTTCGATAGCAATTCGAGAAAGGTGGTATTTCCGCTAAGCACATAGACACCAGGCCTATTTACCTGCCCCATGATAAGGGTCTTCCTGCTCTTGAATTCCTCGACAAACACTGACACATGCGGATCTACAATATAGCCGTCTGCAAGCAGTTCCGTCAACTTCTGAGCAACCTGTGAGGTGGTTAGTCCCGACACTTTTACGCCGCCGATCAGAGGCAAAACTATTTCCCCCTCGCCGCTGATGCGGGCGACAGTGGTAAGATCAGGGTGGTCATAAACAGTAACCTTTAATATGTCCTCGTCACCCACCAGATAATCCTGGGCAAAGACGGTGCCAACGCTCAACAAAAAAGCGAAAATCAATAAGAGTGAAAAGTATTTTCTCATTGTTACTGTGAGATAAAGTATAGAATAAGTTTGGGAATAAAACAAACGATGAGGCTGCCGGTGTGTCATCTAGTGCGTCCCCGTGACATTGACAAGTATGGTGTTCGACGTGTAGTTATACTCGGGGAAATCTGATTCCCTTGAGGTGAAAACGTAGGAGACACCGGTTGTCAGCCATTTTCTCAGCTCATAGTGAAGGCTAACAGAAGCTTGGTAAACATTGTCCCTTCGTTTCCCTGTAACAGCGCCGATAATCTGGTCCTGCCCATAACTCTCATTTGTGTATGAGAAGTCCAGCGACGAACTGATCATATAGCTCAACATATGCTGATATTTCACCTCGAAGCCATGCACCAGCGTGTAGAAAGTTGACGGTACGTTCGTCTCATCGGTCTTTCCGAAGGCGCTAAATATTAACGCGGACTTCGCAGATAATCTATGGTTTACTGTTACCTCGAAGATGAAGTTCCTCGTAGAAAAACCATTGAAATCCTTGCTTCCCCAGCCGGCCTTGACGCTTCCCTGGGATTTCGCGGTGACCGCCCATTGAAAGCCGCCGAAGAGATTATATTCCTTGCTATCGAGTGCCGTGTTATTGTCATACCCGATATCGTTAAAGTTACATTCTGTGAAAAGTGACGTCTTGGGCCATAGTTTGTAGAAGAGATACCCGTCAAAGGTATTGTCCTCACGGTTCAACAGTTCATTCCTCTGTGCATCGTAGTGTAGGAGAAAATTCGAGTAATCGAACCGAGCGACTAGCCTATTGCCGGTGTCAAAGGATGCAATCGCATAAAAGAGATTACTGTTGAATCTGTCCACTTGCCCCGGCGTTAACACGGGATTCAATATCTCATAGGATCTGGAGAATTCGTTATTCACCTGAAGGGAAAGCCCCATAGGGAAATTATAGGTAAGGCCCCCTTGAACGTTGTGGGTCGTCGTATTTCCTGAAGGGGAGTTCTTCGAATACAACGGGATATCTGACTGGTAGGACAGAAACGCTCCATAACGTCTCGATCCATCTTCCCTTTCCCTGCTTAAAGCCAGCCCCCCCGGTGAACGCGTCGAGATAGGGTCAAGTCCCTTTGGTTTCTGATTTATCTGTGGCACCGAGAGCCATGCTTTGGGGGAGAGCACCGTACTGAAGTCACTTTTCTTGTCCGTTCTGGTTTCATAGGCGTTGTCAGTATAGAGCTGCGTAACGGTGAGCCCGGCATGAAAATATCCTGCCTTCGGAGAAAAGAGGTCCTTCCATGTTGTGAGTGCTTCGGCTGGCGCTTGGTCTCCGACAGAAGGTCCGGGTTCCGTTTTGCCGCCATCGCCCGTAAGATCCAGGTTGATCGGCCCTTTCGGCAGTTCTTCGTGAACTATCACAAAGACCCCGTAAACCATCCCGCCATTTTCTGTTTCATGAACACGAACCACCGTGTCGAACCCGCTCCTTTTGATCTTCTCGGCGAATTTTTCCGCATCCTCTCTGACTGCATAGACGGAAACTTCAATTTCCCGGAGGGAGGGATTATCCTTTGAGCTGTCGGTATGGAAGAGGCTGCCCTTCTCTTCTGCAAAGCATAAGGAAAAAGAGAACAACAAATAGGCGGTTATGATCAACACCAACCATTTTCTCATCATTGTCACAGGAATATTTAAAGGGTCCAATATTCCCTGTATGTTGCCTAAAGTTGAGAATACAAGCATTGTCAAGTTCATAGTCAAAACTTTGTCAGAGCCAATTGTCAACTCCCATACAGATTTTCATCGCAATTCAAAAGCAAATAAAACCTTTATTTGATAGGAGTTACAGTCGATTTGTGATCTCTTTTTTCCATGAACCAATCTCCTTTTGTTCCGACTTGTTGCTTTAATGCAATTTCTGTGCTAAAAAGCGTACAGGGCACACTACATATCCATCTCCTCGTCAGTTTGGGCAATCTATGGGTATCATCTGGAAGGCTTGAGGTTATCTTCGGAAAAAGAAAGAAGCGAAAAGTTTCAAGCGTAATATTGGTAAAATGGCCGGAAATGCCGCCTGATGAATTCTTTTCGCGTCTATATTGCTGGTGACGGTGTCTTCGAAAGCTGGAGACGTCCTTGTTGAGAGGATCGAAGAAGGCTGGCTTTCCCACAGACCTCTGGATCTGCCCCTGAGTTGTACAGCTTATTCGGTCTCTTTTTGGAGTTACGTATCATGTTGACCATGTTGGCCGTATTCTCCATGATCTCGGATGGAACCCCCAGAAACTGAACGACTGGCCGTTGAGCGCAAAGAAACAAGAATCAAAGAGTGGAGCAAGGTTGACTGGCCCCGTATTAAAAAAAACCTGCCAGACTGAAGGCGCATATCTTCTTTATCGATGAAAATGGCATGCTGATGGCTCCGTTGCTCAGGAGAACCCGGAGCCCTCGTGGTCAAACTCCTGTACTGTACCAGAAGATTTGCTCTCACAAGAAAGTCTCTGTTATCGGTGCCCTTTGCATTGCTCCTCGCGAGAATCGGTTCAACCTGTGCTTTCGACTCCATCCTGACACCAACATTGACTCTGACGCAGTCGTGGCTTTCCTTCGTTGTCTTCTGAAGGAGCGGTAAGAAACATGTCATTATCGTGTGGGACCGTTTTCAACCTCATCGCTCTAAAGAAGTCAGACACTGCTTGCCGGCAAGCCCTGTCTGCATCTCGACTTTTTTGCTCCCTATGCACCCGAACTCAACCCTGTTGAATTTGGGGTGCATACAAAGATGAATCCAATGGCAAACCTGACAGCCATGGAACTTGACACTCTGGCAACAGATACGCGTGGCAATATGCGTTCTCTACAAAAAAGGCAGCCTCTGCTTCGTTCCTTCTTCAGAAGAAGTGGTCTTTCTTTACGTCTAAAATAGGACATTAGTTATACAGCTCTCAATAATTGCGACAAGTAACGCATACAAGAAAAAGCGCCCATCTTTCATCATGTCTGCCGAGTTTACTATCCGCTGTAAACCCCAAAATAATAACGCCACTGAAACCATACGCCAAAGCACATCCCCGGGAAGAAATGGTAAAAAATGAAAAGGCATAAAGAAAAGATAAACTGTGGAAAATAATAAAAGCCGCTATTGAGATAAAGCGCTGATGATCTCGGGCAGGCTCTCTATAACTCCAGCCACCGGCAACGGAAGTTCCAACAATACACTCGCATCGCCAATCTCCCTTACTTTTCCATTTACTTGTTTCTGCATATGCGTAATGAGCGATGAGCTTTTTTCAGCTTAGCGCGCCTCGTTCGCTGTTGATTCTTCCCCTCCGGATGTTTTATATTAGTTCAGTGGCTGAACGCGCAAAAAGCCTTATTTTCCAGTCCCTCTTTGTGACAGGAATAGGCGGTAGTACGCGCGAAGCACGAAAGAGAGGGGGAGATAAAGACAGTCCGCCGCTCATCAGTGAACTTTCAGCGGCGATAATCTAACGGTTGCTGGATAAGGAGCCGAAGAAGGAGCAAGTCTCTTCTGTTTCTTCTCAGATCCGGATGTGTAGCCTCTTTTTTTGTGATTGGAGACATAGTGCTGACAGGAGCACATTCTTTGAAACAATAGCCTGACTATATGAGTGAAACATAGTGAGGCTTCTCTGCGTATAAACAAATTGAAAAGAATAATGGCTGAAGAAACGACTCTCATCCTCGAAGCAGGACGCACAGAAAAACATTACTGGTTTGACCTGTGGCGGTATCGTGAACTGTTCTATTTTCTTGCGTGGCGGGATATCCTGGTACGTTATAAACAGACGGCAATAGGTACTGCATGGGCTCTGCTTCGCCCCCTTCTCACAATGGCGGTCTTTACCGTTGTGTTCGGGAAGCTTGCAAAATTACCGTCCGGGGGCGTGCCTTATCCTATCATGGTGTTTGCGGCGATGCTGCCTTGGCAGTTTTTTTCCAGTGGCCTTTCGGATGCGAGCGGCAGTCTTATCGGCAATGCCAATTTGATTTCCAAGGTCTATTTTCCCCGTATTATCATCCCTGCCTGCTCTATCATCACCAGCTTTATGGATTTTCTCGTTTCGGGAGTGTTTCTTGTTGTGCTTATGGTCTGGTACCAATTTGTTCCGGACTGGCGGATCGTTACGTTGCCCTTGTTTCTCGCAATTGCTTTTATCGCCGCTGCCGGAGCAGGATTGTGGCTTACAGCCCTCAATGTCAAATACAGAGATTTCCGATATGTGGTCCCTTTCATCGTCCAGTTCGGCCTCTACGTATCCCCGGTGGGTTTCTCGAGCAGCATTGTGCCGGATAAGTGGCGGTTGCTTTACTCACTTAATCCCATGGTGGGAGTGATAGACGGTTTTCGCTGGGCGATTTTGGGGGGTGACAGCAGCAGCATTTATTGGCCGGGCTTCCTAATCTCTATAGTAATCATCGTGTTGCTGCTTGTCTCCGGCATCTGGTACTTCAGAAAAACCGAAAAGACCTTTGCGGATGTTATATAAGAACATGAAAGTTTGAATAGTGAAAGTGAATAGAAAAAGTAAAATGAACACGCGGAGTGTTAAGGTTGAATAGGGCTCACAAAGAACTGGATGTCTGGCGCGAAAGCATCTCGCTTGCTACCCATATCTATCGGGTTGGGGAAAACTTCCCTAAAACGGAAATTTATAGATTGACTGCTGAGATGCGCCGTACAGTTGTTTCTGTTTTCAGTAACATTGCCTAAGGTGGGGCACGATTTTCATCAAAAGAGTTTGGTCAATTTCGCAATATAGCAAGAGGTTCACTCAGCGATTTGGATACCCAGTCACAGATAGCATGTAATCTAACTTTTTGTCCATTGAGGAGAAGAAGGAGATAGATACTAAAATTGACGCAATTGCTGCCAAACTGGCAGGTCTGATTAAACATAGTAATCAGAGGGCAACTGAAAGGTGATTCCTTTCACCTTTCAGTCTTCACCATTCACGGTTTTATGAGCACCGTTATTAAAGTCGAAAACCTTTCCAAGAAGTACACGCTCAGGCATGAGCAAGCGGAGCGTTATGTCGCCCTGCGTGATATGATAGCCCGATGGGGTAGGACTTTCGGTAAGAAGATTTGTTCACCTTTCACTCTTCACCATTCACCGTTCACTGAATCTAAGGAAGAGTTCTTCGCCCTTAAAGACGTTTCATTCAAGGTCAAGCAGGGAGAGAGTGTCGGCATCATCGGACGGAACGGCGCAGGGAAATCGACTCTATTGAAACTTCTCGGCAGAATTACAGAGCCTACATCCGGACGCATAAGTATTAAAGGCCGCGTCGCGAGTCTTCTGGAAGTGGGAACGGGTTTCCATCCCGAGCTCACTGGAAGGGAGAATATCTTTCTAAACGGTGCAATCCTTGGAATGACAAAGGCAGAGATAAAGAGAAAATTTGACGAGATAGTGGCTTTTGCCGAGGTCGAGAAATTTCTCGACACCCCGGTCAAACACTTTTCGTCGGGTATGTATGTGCGACTAGCCTTTGCAGTCGCGGCACATCTTGAGCCGGAGATTTTTATTGTAGATGAGGTCCTCGCTGTCGGAGATGCGCAGTTTCAGAAGAAATGTTTGGGAAAGATGGAAGAGGTCGGGAAAGAGGGAAGGACGGTTATAGTGGTGTCTCATCAAATGCCGATGATTCGAAATCTCTGCAGTTCATGTTTTTTACTAAATAATGGTGAAATTACCGAGACAGGGAGTCCTGAAAAGGTCATCCCATATTATCTGCAGTCCAGTAAGGTTACTTCTACACAATGGCTATGCACAGATCGAGAAGCAAGTTCTAAAGGTTTGCCCTATTTCACTCTGAGTCGGTTTGCCCTTGTTGACGGTCAGAACTTTCCCCTTCCAGCTATGATCGATGAGTGGGGCGAATCCTATGTGGTAATAGAGGGAACTATTTACAAACCAGACTACCGTCTCTGTATGGGGTTTAATCTCTTTGACGTCCATGGAACTAATTTGTTCTTGTCATTTCAAACTGACCAGCCGTCTGGCGCATGGCCTAAACTTGATGAGGGGGATTTCAGTATTCGACCGAAGGTCGATTTCAGTATATTGAACGAAGGTATCTATAGATTGGATTTCTTGAGTGGTATTCACTGTGAACGTATGCTGCATGTTGATGAAGTTTCAATCGGATTCGAAGTGAACGGTAACACGAGTCATTCGCCCTATTGGCTTAGTAGGCGGAGTACGTTATTGGCCCCTGCGTTACGCTGGGAAGCATTCTAATATCAAATCTTGAAATCTTGGGGAAGCATAAAGCCGAGCGTGGGGCTCGAATAATGTCTTTTGGTTCGCGCCAGCTGAATTCAGTAATTCTTAGCCGCGACTTGCGCGCCCGCCCTTTGACAATGTAACAAATNNGTGCAAATGGAGTGATAAGCAATGGACATTCATCTATAATTTTGGATGTTACACAATATTCATAAGGAAGTTCGTTCCATACCGATATTAGGGGAAACGGTAGCTTTTATAAAAAAACAACTCACCGTTGAGATCCCTTGGTTGTGGAGAAAGCGCTCCATTTTACACCGAGCACGTAAAATAATTGGCACTGGCCTGACGCTGGATGTTTCAACAAGATATGGCTATTATATTTTTCATAATAAGGGGAACACGCTGATCAAGAGAGGCAATGATTACGAGCCAGACGTTCAGCAAGCCCTGCGTTTTTTGATTATATTGGATCGCCTA
>DMNE01000407.1 GCA_003453735.1 Nitrospiraceae bacterium
GCCGATTCTCTCCTTTATTTGCCGATCTATTCCGTATAACCCACTTACGAGATCAACGAGGAATGGAAGACCTGTGACGGCTCCGAGGAAATTGTGCTTTTGAGTCCTGTTTTTTGAAAGGGTTCTTCACTCGGAGACCAATACAAAGTATGTGAATAAGGAATGTTTATGTATCGTTATTATCCATCCGTTGGTTATGCAGTTGTTATGCGAATTCTTATTAGGACAACCTATATATCTGTAAACTCAAAAAGTCAAGATAAATCTAGGAAAAAATTTTTGATATTATGGGGTTATGGTACGGAGGGTTTCTATCGCTTCCAGAAAGGTCTTTTGAAAGACTTCATAAACCCTTTTTTCACTCCCTGAAATTGAGCCACTTTCCCACCTATCTCCGGCATCAGAGACTTTCATCTCGAAGGAATTGACATTCCTCGAATACCGGATGGAGACAGCATGTTCTCCCTGATAGACAAACTGGAATTGCCCTTGCAAAGCCCAATGGGGTGGAACGATGATTCCTTTCTTCACGATAGGTTGAAGTGAAGGGGCGTCAGGGTTCCATGCCATCAGTTGAATGAGATAATCTATCGTCACTCCCCCTTTCCTAACTCGATCCTTCAGAAAAATTCTCTTCTCCGTATAGGGTCTGAGTGGAGGCACAGTCATCGGTGCAACCGGAGGACCGGTCCTGTCGGCTATCTGAAGGATGAGCATCTCTTCGACTTGCTTTCCCTTTGTCTTAGCAAGGAGATAGACATGGGTTGTCGAATTCTCCCCTGGATTTTCATGTGAAGAAGAATAGACGAGATCAAGTTCGGAAGGTAGTGTCAAGGTGAAAGGGGGGCTCTGGGAAACTAATCTCCTCCCCTTAATCTCTACGTCGCTTTGCGCAGCATTGGCGATTGCTCCTGTGGCCAAGATTAAAAAGAGGAACGCGACAGTAATTTTCTTCATGGGTTGTTCTTCCATGGCGATGGGGGGTTAGGGATCAGGGTTTAGCATATTCCAAAAACTCTATCTCTAACCCCGCTGGAACTTACTTCTTTTTCGTGAGCATCTCTTTCAATTTAGCTCCTGTTTGAGGACTTTTTCCCAATATATCTTTCCAGCCCTCATCGTATGCTACTTTGACAAACTTCTCGCCTTCCACGGGAGGCAGGGTAATCACCTGGATCCCTTCCTTGAGAAGGATAGGCCGTTCCTGTTTTGCAAGGTCGTCAAAAAGAGCAACGACCTTTTTCTCAGCTTCTGCGGCTGCCTCTGTCAAAAGATTCTGAAGCTTCTTGGGGAGCTTATTCCATGTGTTTAAGTTCATAAGGAGAGGGTTGGGCACTTGGTAAAAACCCGGGTCAACAACATATTTTGTTTGCTTATCCCAGCCCCAATCACGGATCCCTACCGACGGCCAGCAATAACCGTCGACAACATTCCTCTCGAGAGCGGAATATACTTCCGTGGGTGGTATCGCTACAGGATTCCCGTTAAGTCCTTTTATCACTTGCAGGTACATAGGAGACACACGAATGTTGAACCCCTTAAGGTCAGCGGTCTTGATGGGTTTTTCAAGGTAGAGGTGGAATTGTATGCCCAAACCGAGCCTTGACAGGTAATAGAGCCCGATTTTTTCGTGGAGTTGATTGATATAGGCCCAGGCACCTTTCGCCCTTTCTTCGGCAGGTGTGAAGACAGAAAGCTTGAGGGCATCCACTTCGGGCAAGACCGATACATAGTAGGCATTGGTGGTGAAAACCATATCAACCATGCCACGTTGACAGGCCTGAACCTGATCCATGGTCTTGACCGCTTCCGGTCCTCCCACGTACTGAATCTTCAGTTCCCCGGGATATTTCTTTGCAACCATCTGTTCCACCAGGTCCGTAAAGATTGTAAAGGCCTTGTACTCACTGGCTGTCTTGGGCCATCCGGTAACTGCCTTTAGCGTAAATGTTTCTGCTTTGACCGGCCCGCTCACCATACTTAAAACCAGGAACGTGAATAAACTCGCACAAAATAGAACTGACAATCTTTTTCCCATGCCAGACCCTCCTTCTCCCATTTTATTTGCATTCAGCGCCTAATCCATAGCGTATTGCCGATAGCTAACAACCTTTGGTCCTCTGTCTCCGTTTCAAGCTATGCACTTCACGCTGTTCATGCCTGTCCCCCATACTACCATAAATCCCGCCCCGGTTCTAATGCACCATTCCCATAAGATTTGGTACGATGGTCGCGACAGCGGGCCATACCAATACAATCGCGATGCACAGAATATCCACGATGACATAGGGAGTGACCGCCTTCCAGATATCGCCCATCGTTACCTCAGGGGGAGCGACACCTTTCATCACAAAGAGGGTGACGCCAAAAGGAGGGGTAATCAGGCCTGTCTCAAGGGCAATAAGCATCATCACGCCGAACCAGATTTTGTTAAACCCGAAGGCATTAACGACGGGCATGTAGATGGGTATGGTGATCATCATAATCGCAACCGTTTCCATGAAACAACCCATAATCAGAACGACGACCAGCATACCGATGAGTATGATTATCGGAGCAATGCTGAGGTTGATAATAAAATTCGTCATGCCCGCCGCAGCACCCGTAAAGGCTAATATCTCACCGTAGGTGGTTGAGACAATGACAATCATGAATATCATTACCGTAACTTTGACAGTACTGTAGACCGACTTCTTGATAATTTCCCAATTCAAGCGCCTGTAAAGAATGGCTAAGACAAATGCTCCGAAGGTCCCTGCTGCAGCCGATTCCGTCGGGGTTGCCACACCCAGAAAGATGAGACCGATGACCATAAAGATGATGAAGCCCAGGGGTATCAGATCTCGTAGGGTGACCCGCAGCTTTTCTTTCAAGGGGACTTTTGGCACAATATACATGGGCGCTTCTTCAGGTTTGATGCGCAGCCATAGTACGATGTAGATGAAGTAGAGAGCAGACATGATGATGCCCGCCGGTATGCCGGCCATAAGAAGTTGCCCGACATCGATATTGGCAAGGCTTGCGAGGACCACGGTCAGTGCATTGGGAGGAATGAGCGCATCGACCGTACCTACGCCCATGAGTGGACCGAGACTCATGCTTTTGCTGTACCCTTTTTCCAGCATTTGAGGAAGCAGGATGGTGCCAAGGAGAGCGCATGTTGCAATCGTGGAGCCACTCAAAGCCCCGATGATCACACCCATGATAACCGCCAAGAGAGAGAGTCTGCCCCGGAGGTTGCCGAGCCATTTGTCAAGTACATTTATGGCATTTAGCCCAAGTCCTGAATGAAATATTAATTCACCCATAAGAATGAAAAAGGGGACAGGGAGCAGGGTAAAGGAAGTAATGGACGTGAAGGCTCCTGTTACTACTCCGACAAGACCTGGTATTCCCCCCAGGAAGAAATAAGCCGCGATCATATTGACAACGAGAAAAGCAAAGGCAATAGGCAGGTTAGTGAGTAATAGAAAGACCATGCCGCCAAAAAGCAATGAAATGATCAGCCACCATTCCATGGGTTTACCCCCAGCCGCTGATATCGATAAGTTTGCCCCAGGCAGTTCTGAAAAACTGGGTAGTAAGCAAGATGCTTCCTACGGGGATGACGATGAAAACAGCCGATTTTGGAATCGTAATTGCCCTTACGTCCGTTACTCCGTGTATCATGCAGTCACACATATGGACAATCCCAAGATAGAATAGCAAGGCGCAGGTAAGCCCACCGATGATAGACATGATAAAATCGAGATAACCCTTGGTCTTCTCACTGAGATGAACATATATGACATCGGTGGTGATATGCCCTCCCTCTCTCAAGAGCCAGGTTGTTCCAAGGAAGACGATCCACAAAAGGGCATATTCACTCATCGGCACGATCCATATCGTTGTCTCTCTAAACACGAATCGCATAAAGATGGTGTAGCACATGGCAGCCGTTATAAAGACGAGTAGAACTCCGGCCAGGGCTGCCATCAAGTCTAAAAGCCTATCAAAAAACCTCCAGAATCTTTTCATTTAAGCACCTCCTCTTACATATCCCCAATCCCAGATGAGCGTTAACTTATTATCCCGTTGAATTTATATCAAGAAAAAAGGATGCCCGATTTATCTGTTCGCTCCTAGCACAGAATCGAATGACTTCACCTGTTGTTTAAACCGGAATGACTAGCCCTATATTTCAATCTTTCCCATTCCTCGTCCACATCCATTTGAATCTGTTTGATCTGCTCTTCTTTCAAGTGTCTGAATCTTCCCTGTTTCAGGAGATACTCCTGGACAGGGAGACCGCGCGGTTCACGATTGATCGTGTATTTTTTTCCATCTTCCACTTCGTAAAGAGGAAAGACTTTCGTTTCCACAGCAAGAATGGACAATTCAGGGGAAATGTCTGAGGCTGTCTTCCAACCTGTTGGGCAGGGGACAAGCATATGAATGAATTTTGTCCCGCGGATATCTTTCGCTTTGGCAACCTTTTGCTGGAGATCACGGGGAAAACCGATGGCGGCTGTGGCCGAATATGGATTGTAATGGGCGGCCATGATCTCCATGATGTTTTTCTTCCGGCGAGGGTTCCCTTCTGGGGTCGTTCCCGTCCAGGCATAGGAAGGGGTTGCAGAGCTCACCTGAATCCCGGTGTTCATATAGGCTTCATTGTCGAGGCATACATAAATGATATCCTCGTTATTTTTTGTTGCCCCCGAAAGAGACTGCAAGCCAATGTCAAACGTTCCCCCGTCTCCTGCAAAGGCCAGCACCTGAATATCATCCTTCCCCTGGATTTTGAGGGCGTTGGCTATCCCAGCGGCGGTCGGTGCGGCTATCTCAAACGCAGAATGGATGGTCGCAATGCCATAGGATGTGTTGGGGTACACGCCCCCTATTGCGCCTTCACAGGAAGGAACGATAACGGCAATGGTTCGGGGTCCCATGGCCTGAAGGACCAGTTTCATGCCGATGGCCAGTCCGCATCCAGCGCACGCTGCATGACCCGTGCGTAGTAAATTGGGTTCCTGCTCAGGGAAAGTCATTGAATCCTCCCAATATTTGCAGTTCAAACAACTCCGATTACAGATTTCAGATTTTTCAATCCGCAATCCGCATTCCGCAATCTAAAATCTGTCATTCCATTATCCAGATCGGCGCATCCATGGGTTCCTTTCGACTCAACGCATCGAAAGCAATTTTTTGAATCACTTCAGGAGTTACATCTGTGCCCCCTACTCCAGCAATATAACTATAGGTAAGAGGATGGTCCGGAGAATGGATCAATGCCGCCCTTAACTCCTGGCAAAATATCCCTCCGCTTCCGAGGGAGATATTTCTGTCGATGATGGCGACCCTTGTCTTTCCTCTAAGGGCATCTCGTGCGGCTTCCACGGGAAAAGGTCTGAAGAGGCGTATTTTAAGCAGTCCGATCTTGTGCCCTTGTTTCCGAAGGTCTTTTACCACCATCCTCGCCGTGCTTGTGATCGATCCAGCCGTCACAAGAACAATCTCTGCATCTTCCAGCATGACGACCTCAACGATCCCGTAGCCTCTTCCGAATTCCTTCTTAAATTCCTGATCCACGCTTACGGCAACCTTTTTCACGGAGTCCATGGACCCCTGGGCCATATGCTTATACTTCCGGTATAATTCCGACGAAACCACGGGGACGAGAAATCCAGGTTTGTCGATATCGAACTTATGGGAAAGATCGATAGGAGGAAGGAAACGATCGACCTGCTTCTGCTCCGGGAGGTCAACCACCTCCATGAAGTGGGAGACAAAAAAGGCCTCCAGGGATATCATGACGGGCAAATAGACCTGCTCTGCCATCCTGTAGGCCTGGATGACAGTATCCAGGGCTTCCTGGCCGTTTTCGCAGTAAAACTGAATCCAGCCCGTATCCCGCTGGGAAAGGCTGTCCAACTGGTCAGCCCAGAACCCCCATGGCGCCGCTAAGAGTCGATTGACATTCGCCATCACGACTGGGGCTCGACACCCGGCTGCGAAATGGAGCATCTCATGCATCAGGGCGAGGCCCTGTGAGGAAGTAGCCGTAAACGTTCTGACGCCTGTCAAGGAGGCGGCAATACAGGCCGCCATGGCAGAATGCTCAGACTCTGTCCGCATCATGATTCCTTTGAGCAGGCCCGATGCCTCCCATTCGGACAGCTTCTCATAGATAGCGGTCTGCGGCGTGATGGGATAGGCAGCGATGAACGGAGTACGGCAGAGTTTGACGGCGTTCGCCACCGCATGATTCCCCGTCATAAAGTCTTTCATGGAACATCCCTCATCTCTACGACATTCCTCGGACAGGCCTTTGCGCAGGTCCCGCATCCTTTACAATGGTCAAGGTCAACATATTTTGTCCGGTGAAGAGGATCCAATGAAATCGCCCCTTCGGGACAGAAAAAATAGCAATTATAACAATAATTGCATGTTCCGCA
>DMNE01000485.1:0-489 GCA_003453735.1 Nitrospiraceae bacterium
ACGAGTCCGACTATGACGGCTACAACCACTATCCTCTTTATGACTTTGCTCTTAGACATCCTTCTCTCCAAATAAGATTCGGCAGCGTTCAATCTTCTTTCAAAATCATGAACCTGTCACATCTTGAAAAATAGGGGCTGCCCGCACGACGTGCACCTCTCGACCTTCTGCAGCCTGCCCCGCCGGCGAATCAGCGAGACCGTAACCAGGGTTTGCGGGCAGGTCATCATCATGTCGGGATAGCCGGCTTACTTCCCTATTATGGCCCTTGCGGCCAAAGCGGTGATTATCCCGTANNAGCAGGTAGACTGCGAACATCGGCCCGCCATGCTGAAGCCCGAAATACCCTGCGCCGCTCATCGGTAGGAAGATTGTATACAGCGCCAGCACCGGCGCGAGGAAGTATAGAAGACCGAAGAGGTACAGCCGCCTCCAGGCGATCTTTATAAAGAGCCCGAACGGGACACCCCACAGCCCGGCCCAGAAGAG
>DMNE01000485.1:517-4456 GCA_003453735.1 Nitrospiraceae bacterium
ACCCCCGCCGCGAAGCAGATTGCCGCCCGCTGTATCATGGTGAAATCTTTTTCCATCATGTTCAAACCCTCCTTTTTCTGCTGAGTACGTTACGTCGAACGGTGCTGCTATCCGGGTCAGCTTTTGCCACTATCTTTGCGTACGCCATGTTCATCTCTTTTCACTTTAAGCTTGTTTGGATGGTTAAGGACAGAATGGCCGGCTGATCGTGGTGGAGTTCCAGCAGCAAATGTGTGGTTGGTTTATCATTTCGGATTTTCCTTTTCTGGCGAGAGAGGTTTCTTTTAAATATATCCCTTAATCGAAGCATATCAGATATCAATGCGTTGTCAAGTGGCCCCGAGCATATAATTTGATATTCATTTTGGAGGAAATAACTAAAGTTGTTTTGTTGATTCCCTGTTGAACGCAACAATTCTTTAAGAGTTGCTTGAGTGTTGACTACTGGAGGAACATCGCATAGACACATTTACCATTTTTGGAAGAAGTCCGCATCCTATGCAGGATGGTTACTCGCGCGGCCTTTAGGGATAAAGCGAGGGACGCAGGAAACGACTCAAAATCTTTCATTTAGCCACTAAGTTCGCAACGGTGTGAACACTGCAATAGCTGTGATTACGGGTTGAAAGAAACGCAGCCACAATATTTCTTTCCCCCGCTTATGTGGAGTTGCCCGTTATGTGCAGTACTTGTCTCAAATCCTTCATAGATGAGGATTCGGTAGAAATTTACTGCACATAATAATCCAGCGGCATTAGTTATGCTCCTCATTGAAACATCCAATTTATTAACGACGAAGTGCACATATCCACGTCTCAAAGGCATGAGGAAAGGAGCTGCGAGGTATCTTATAAATCCAAGCTGCTCAATGCATATCTGAATTTTTTGTGTAAGCATCCAGGATTAACCGAGAACACTATCTGCATTCAAGAAATAACATCATATGCTGGCTTGAATTTGTTGTAATCTTCCCCGTTATGTGGAGTAGATTATTCGGGGATTATTGTTATTCCTAAGCCTCCTCCGTTTACTGCACATAACGGGCAACTCCACATAACCCCGCAAGTCAACACTATTGCCGGATGTGCGTTTGTGTTGATTTCGGTAGAAATCAGACAGAACTATAAACACAACTGCTTTCCGGAAAAAATGCCGAGTGCTGTGATCTCAAAAAAATTCTTTCAGCCGCAAAGAAACGCCTCAGTATAGACTGACGCAATAGCAATTACGGACATAAAGAGAGAGAATCCATTTGCGCAGTACACCCTGAAGTTTTCAGCTTCTATCTATAAGGCTGGCGATGAAAGTTGACAAATGGTTACGTATAAGTTACTATTTGTGTAGAAATGATTGAACTTAAGGAGTTTGTAAGAGAAGATGGCACGTCGCCCTTCGGACAATGGTTCGATGCTCTTAATGTTCCTGCAGCGACGCAGGTAACTGTGGCATTGACACGTTTGAAAGAAGGGAAACACTCACGAGTTAAGCCAGTGGGCAGAGGTGTATACGAATAGACGATAGATTTCGGTCCCGGCTATCGCATCTATTTCGGGAAGGATGGCGAAAAAATAATAATACTTCTGTATGGAGGGCATAAAAAACGACAGCAAAAAGATATTAACCAGGCTGTCGAGTACTGGCAAAATTATCAAAGAAGAAAGGCTAAGGAGGCTTAAGATGGCTCTTACAAGAGACTTCAAAGATACGGTGCAGCGCAGAGTAGAGCGTGATCCCAAGTTTCGCCAGGAATTACTTGCATCGGCTATTAATGAGTTAATTGCCGGAGATTATGATGTTGCGAAGGCTATACTCAGGGACTATATTAATGCGACAATAACATTTCCGGAATTAGCGAGACAGCTTGGTAAGTCGGCCAAGAGCATTCACAGAATGCTTGGGCCAGGCGGCAATCCTCGCATGGACAGTATAGCTGGAATCCTTAAGGTGTTACAAAGTAAAGAAAATGTTAAATTCCGTGCAGAATGTCATGTCTAAAGATCAGTTTACGGACTAATTTATGAGTGCACCGATTCCGGAAAAAGACTGGAAATACCTAAAAAATATTCGGGTAGGCCTCCTTTCCTCTCTCTGTGAAAGAATCAACAATAACGCAATGGAAATTCTTCAATCAGTAGAATTGTCCAGTTGCGAAAAGTACAGAGCACTCTTCCAACACATTGAGGATTCCAATAAGATCGTTGCCCAATGTTTTGATGATTGGCGTCGTTCAAACATCTGGCTCAAAGTCGCCGAGCTTAATCGCAATAATGTTCTAACGGAAGAACATGTAAGGCATCTATCTGAAGAAACCAGACAACGTATTAAAAGGATGAACCAGTTGAATGAAGAGGGATTCTGATAAAATACTTTAAATAAATTTGTGACGCCAATTCAGGAACTTCGTATTGACAATGTCAATACGAAATCTTAGAATATTAAATCATGGAATTTGAATGGAATGAAAATAAAAATAAAGAAGACATCAAGAAACATGGAATATCCTTCGAAGAGGCGACAGAGGTATTTCATGATCCTCTCCATATCTCTATTATGGACCGAAGATTTGATTACTTCGATGAGCGATGGATCACTATAGGCAGCACGAAAACTGGAAACTTCATAGTGCTGGGTCATCTCTACTATTTGACGGAAAATGGTGAGGAAGTCATAAAAATAATAACCGCGAGAAAAGCAACAAGAAAGGAGAAAAAACAATATGAAACAATCGGATAAGAAGGAAGCTTTTGAACTAAAAGAGGAGTATGATTTTTCCAAAGGAATAAGAGGAAGATTTTATATGCCTAAGAAAGTGTCTATGACGATAAGGCTTGATAATGACATCTTGTTGTTTTTCAAAAAGCTTGCAACGGAAAAGAAAGCCGGATATCAAACACTCATGAACGATGTTTTAAGAGCGTATATCAAGAAAATCGGTAAGCGGTGTGCTTGATGTCTTATCAGTCCCTATGTCTTTCTCGACGAGGGAGGGCAGCCGTACACAAGTGAGGCAGTCTCTACGGCGGACCTGTAACCGGACAGGTATCAACGATTTACGCTTCCACGATCTCAGGCATGCCTTCGCCGTTCTCATTAATAACATCAGGTCTTTTTACCAGAGACAACACGCTTTTGACCAAAAGGACAAGCGTATGGCGGCAGGGTATGCACATCTCCTTCCCGAAAACAGAGACTTGGTCAAGTATTTCGATGGGGTGTAGGGAACTGTTACGATTTTGCTACAGCTGAGGGGAAATGAAAAGAGTCAAAAGCTGAAACCCATTGATTTTATTGACGTCCCCAATGGGATTCGAACCCATGTTACCGCCTTGAAAGCAAAATTCAGAAATCTTGACATAGGCGTAGAAGCAGTGCAGTTCACTCCGCAGGGCGATCAGACCGTCATGTCACTTTAACCATCCAAATCCGAGAAGACACGGTAGGTTGTGAAATCTACATACCCTATTCCAAAGAACTGTACAAGGTATTTCTTTCATGTAAATCTGAAATCGAAAAAGAACTCGGCTTAGCAGAGGCCATAGTCTGGCAAGAATTGCCCGGCAAGAAAGCAAGTCGAATAAGAGCATTTAATGACTTCCGATTTGACGACACTGAAACCTGGCCCAATACATTTGCTTGGCTCATTACGACATGCAGCGAATTCAAAAAGGTATTTGCAAGAGACTGGACAAACTGGAGTCAACAACAGCATCTAGCCGACCCCGAATAGCAGTTTTCCTTTTTCATTACGGCGTCTGTGGGGGGGTCGGCTGATGCAGGCCGTTACAACTGAATTTCTCCCGAGAATCTTCAGTGTTGCAGATAATTGCAGCGCGAGGAATTGTAGGTGGAGTCACAAACAAGAGGTGTTATTAGCGGGTAGAAACTGTCAGAATAAGTCGTGTCTCCAAGAGTGTCGATTACGGGCGGTTAGCATCGCCT
>DMNE01000298.1 GCA_003453735.1 Nitrospiraceae bacterium
TTGCCAGCTTGATAGGCAAATCAGTTCAGACATTACAGTGAGGGGACCGGGAAAAGATACTCAGGGCATATGGGGCCCAGACGGACAGGAGATATTACACACATGAGCAGTATCATGAATATGTCAGGCAGAAGGCAAAGCCTGAAAAAGGCGAACAAGGACCTCTCGACTCCCGGTGATTGGACACATTGGGATCGGTGGGAAGGATATTGTTCCAAAGACGACTTCTTCAAGGCAACAAACGTCAATCAGGACAGTGGCGGGCATTTGCAGGTCCTATGGAGGAGGATCGATTGTTTTCTCTTCGGCAGAAGGTCCTCCAACTGCTTTGACATGAGAACCCTCGCCGGAGAAAGGATATGTGCTTCCGCACAGGCTTCATGCATTACTCCTGTTGGGAGCCTAAGGAGCTTACTTCTCGAAAAAAAGAGAAGTGGCTCATCCTTCTGTGGCAAGACCGCAGGGTGTCCNNAAGCCTTTACAACAACCCCGATGCGGCCCTAACCCTCCTTCGGGAGGAGAACTGGTTTGGGGGAGTTCCCAAGCAGCTTATCTTATTAGCTGTAAAAACTCCCCACCGAACGAAAGGACAAGCGGCTCCTCCCTGTGGCAAGACCGCAGGGTGTCCGCCGCTTAAATTATTATGATCCAGCCTCCGGAAGAATCTTTCATAAAAGCTCAGGCGTACAGCCTGTCGGAGCTTAACGCCGCGATCAGGGAGACCCTTGAGGTAACTTTCCCCAACGCCTTTTGGCTGATTGCGGAAATATCAGAGGCGCGCTGCAATTCAAAGGGACATTGTTATCTCGAACTTGTTGAAAGAAAGGACGAAACGGTGATAGCTCAGATGAGAGCTACCATATGGGCTTACACCTATCGAAATATTTCTCGCAAATTCGAGAAGACCACAGGTAAAACCCTTGGAAAGGGAATGCAGGTATTGTTGTTGGCAGATATTGCCTTTCATGAAGTCTACGGTCTAAGCTTGAACGTTAAGGACATTGACCCTGCCTATTCACTCGGCGAAATGGCAAGGAAAAAGAGGGAGACCATCGAAAGACTGAACCAAGAGGGGTTTATAGACCTTAACAAAACTCGACCCTTCCCGTTAGTTCCTCAACGGATTGCCGTACTTTCCTCTTCGACAGCCGCCGGATACGGGGACTTTGTCACCCATATAGACAACAATCCCTATGAATATAAGATATACCATGAACTATATCAGTCCCTCATGCAGGGGCAGGAAGCTGAAGAATCCATTCTTTATGCGCTTTCTCATATCAGGGAAAAGATAGATCTTTATGATGCTATCGTAATCATCAGGGGTGGCGGTTCCCAGGTAGACCTAAGTTGCTTTGACAGTTATAGGCTTGCTGTTGAAGTGGCAAAGTTTCCCTTGCCTGTAATTACGGGTATCGGGCATGAAAGAGATGACACTGTTGTTGACCTCGTCGCTCATACAAGAATGAAGACCCCGACTGCCGTTGCAGGTTTCATAATAGATGGTATCAGGACATTCGAGGAAAAACTGTTAGGTATGCAGGGGAGGTTGATTCACAAGACCAAAGACCTCCTGAAAGAGGAAGATCACAGATTTCGGCATATTGTATACAGTTTCACCCACATCATAACTGAGAGATTTCATAATGAAGACAAGAGACTCCATGCCGCTGTCCACCGGTTAACCAATGGAGCAAATCGGGCAATCGATTCCAGCGCGAACAAAGTTGGGCTCAATAGCAATAAATTAAAGTTATCGGTGAGATCACTTTTCCAGGCTCAGGAAAACAGATTGAAGCATGTGGAACAGGGATTAAGACTGCTTGATCCGGTCAATGTCTTGAAAAGAGGATACAGCATAACGTACTTGAACACCAAGGCTGTCAAGGATATTTCGGCATTGACCGAGGGGGATATAATTCAGACAAAGCTTTATCATGGTTTGATAAACAGCAGAGTGGAGGATTTAAATGAAGAACAATAACCTGACATACACGTCTGCCATTACAGAGCTTGAGGAAATAGTCATAGAAATTGAATCCGGTGAAGCCGACGTCGATGTGCTTACAGCGAAGGTGAAGAGAGCGTCCGAGCTGATAAAGTTCTGTAAGGACAGCCTGAGGGATACCCAGAGAGAAGTCGGCAGGGTTCTTGAGGATATTGAAGCAAAGGAAGTCGTCACTGATGAGGACGATAAGGATTAATGGCAAGCAAACTTGATCCGAAAGATGTGGTGGCCTTTGAACACTCAGAGGCGCCTAATTCTTCCCTGGCAATCTGCCTAGCAATGGAGAATGCGGCCCTGTGAGTGTTCATTTAACAGGTCGATTCACAGTTATGTCCTCATCCCTCTCGGTGTCTTTTTCTATGAATCGCATGCACAGAAAGCACAAAAACGCCGCGGCGACAATAGCAACAGGAGTGACCAGAAGGGCTCTTCTCAGTCCCCAAAGGTCAGAGAGCCATCCCAGTATTGTCGGCGAAACGGCGTCCCCCAAAGCATGAATGAAAAAGATGTTGACAGCGAAGGCCATGGCTCGTATGGTTGGTTTCGTTATCGTGACGATAACGGTATTCAGTGGTCCCGTGTTAAGAAAGAGAAAAAACTCAGCAAAGAATACTGCGGTCATGCAGCCGGAGAGCGAAGACGTGATAAGGGCATAGATGGTAATGGGCGTCCCTATGAAAAAGCCCCAACCCGAGACCATCAGATAACCCTTCTTGCTTTTTTCCTGGAAGCGGTCCCCGAGCCATCCGCCGGCAAGGGTACCGCTAATCCCAGCCAAAACGGTAACGCCACCAAAGATGGCATTCCCCCTGGCAACGTCAAGGTGATGTACTCGGTAAAGGAATGTTGGAACCCATTGTGCCAACCCTCCTAAGGCAAAAGTCATGGCAGCCATGGCCATGGTATTCGTAAGAAAGGATCGGCTAAAAAGAGCGGTATAGCCTCTCTGAGGCTGCATGGAATGTTTTATTATCGTCCCTTCAGTGCCTATTCGCCGGGACTCACGAAGGAAGTGAAGAGGAACGATGAGAAGCAGCCCCGGAACGCCGACGATAAAAAAGGCAGCGTGCCAACCCATGGTATGTCCTATGCTCCCTCCAAGAAGATAGCCGAGGGCACTGCCAACCGGGATAGCCAGATAAAGGTAGGAGAGCACCCTTCCATGTTGCGCCTTTGGGAAGTAATCAGCGAGGAGGCCGGGCGCCACTGTTCCGAAACTGGCCTCGCCGACACCGACAACGCTCCTTGCCACAAGAAGCGACCTATAGCCTATGGCAAGACCTGCACCCGCTGTAGCCAAACTCCAAAATGCCAGTCCATAAGATGCAAGCTTCACCCGGCTCATGCGGTCTCCCGTCCATCCTAATAAAGGTGCTGACACCATATAACAGATCATAAAGGCGCTGCCGAGAAAGCCGAGTTTGGTGTCAGAGATATGCAAATCGTCCTTAATCAGCGGGAAGACGGCGTAAATTACCTGTCGGTCAATATAATTCAGAAGATTGACCCCAAGGAGAAGGGCCAGAGCATAACTGCTGTACGATCCTGACACTGATTCTTTATTCATAGGTTTTTTCCCGGATCGCCCCCACCCGAGCAATCGCGTGCGACTACCTTAATTATGATTGCCGGACACTAATCTCTTCACTTTCTCCCTCAGCTCATCTGCGAAAAACTGGTACTCATCGACTCCTTTGGGCTTTCGGGAAAGATCGAGTTCGGCCGGATAAAAGGGTTTACCGAAGGTTACACTCACCGTTGAAGCCTTCGGCCAAAACGCGCCTTTCGGCAGCGCCTTGAATGTCCCCTCTATAAGGGTTGGAACGGCAGGGACATTATGTTTGATCGCGAGTATGCCCATGCCTTTTTTAAATGGCATTATCTCCCCGTCAGATGACCGCCCACCTTCGGGGAATATGCAGAGGATCCGTCTGTTTCTCAGGACATAGGAGGAAAGTCTGAGGGCATTGCCCAGAAAAGTTTCTGGATCGATGGGGATCGCGTGTGCGAGCCGCCCGAAAAGAGAAAGGCCCCAACCTGTAAAGTATATTTGAAATCCTTGAAAGAAGCACCTCTCGAAGATCCCCCTCGGCAGAGAAGAAGCCAGCGCAAAGCCATCGAGATTACTGGAATGGTTAGGAGCGATAATAAATGGAGGCCCCAGGAGATTTTCGACGCCTTTGACGCGAAGACTGAAAAAGAGCTTGAAAATAAGCCTGATAATCGAAAGGAGCACTACAGTAACCGCGCGTTCAAGCGCTCCCTGTCTAAAACCGATTCGTCTCTTTTCCTTTTCGTTAATCTCTGCTGTGAAGAAGTCCTCAGCGGGAGGTCTTTCGTTTTCCCCTACTACCCCCTTCGCCTTGAACTCCTTGATCTTCTGGACGAGTTCATCCACATTCTGGACCTCGGATACGAAGGTCTCGGGAAGCTTCATAGAGAAAGCCCTCTCGATCGACACAACGAGTTCTATCCTTTGGAGGGAGTCGAGGCCAAGGTCGAGTTCAAGATTATCAGAGGCGCGAACAGGAACCCTCTCCCTCAGTAAGGGAATGATGCACTCCACAACTGCCTTGCCGACATCGTCGCTCATCAAAGTTCTGTCTTCCTCTCTCTTTTCCTGCCCCTCCCCTTTCTCTTGTTTCAAAAGATCTTTGATCATGTACCGCTTCAATTTTCCGAGAGGAGTTCTCGGCAGAGGATCCTGGTAGATAATGAAGCCTTTCAGTCTCATATAAGGAGGAAGCGTCATCGAAACCTCACGTATGCCCCATTTGAGGGCATCGTTTATATTACCTATCCGCTCTTTTCGTGCATAATCGAAATTCGGAACAATTAATGCATGCAGAGATTCTACCGCTTCTCTCTCCTCTGCCCCAGTAACGCATATCTCTTTGATGAGAGGGATCTTCAGATATTCCTTCTCAGTTTCCTCTGGGTAAACCTTCTTTCCCGAGCTTAAGACGATCATCTCCTTCGCCCTTCCCGTAATAAAAAGATAGTTTTCTTCATTCAAATATCCGAGGTCTCCGGTCATAAACCATCCGTCACGCAGTACCTCCGAGGTTTCCTCAGAATTGCGGTAATACCCTTTCATCACCATTGGCCCCCGAATAGCGATTTCACCTTCTCCCGAATCCGAGGGATTTAGGATCTTTATCTCAGCTGCCGGCAGAGGCCTCCCGGCCGATCCGGGTTTCCTCTTTCCGAGCGGATTGAAAGTCACGACAGGCGATGTCTCGGTGAGACCATAGCCCTCGAGAATCGTAAATCCAAGGGCCTCCAAATCCTCCATGACCTGGGGATCAAGGCGTGCGCCGCCGCTTGCAAAGAACCTGAACCTCTCACCAAAGGCTCTATGGACAGATCTAAAGATCACCTTTCCCATATTTATACCCGCCGTCTTTCTTAATTTCCCGCTTATTCTCAGAAGACCCTGAAGAATCAGGGAGAAAACCGCTGGCATCTCTTGAAACTTTCTCAGGATGCCGTTTCTTATCAGTTCGAGAAGTTGAGGCACGGCGACGAGGATCGTCACGCCTTTTTCCTTGACAGTCGCAACGAGTTCGGGACCCTTCATTCCGGAGGGGTAGGTAATGGTCGCGCCGAGAAAAAGGGGAACAAGGAACGTGCACATGAATGGGTAGGTATGATGAAGGGGAAGAATAGAGAGCACGTTGTCCCCGCTATTCAGGATGTTAGCACTTATCACTGCCTTAGCGTCTGAGCAGAAGTTCCGGTGCGTCAGCATAACGCCCTTGGGCCTTCCCGTTGTTCCTGAAGTGTAGACAATGGAGGCGAGGTCTTCTTCCGAGATGGTCGGATAGCTCCCGAGATGAGGAGTGTTCAGGATATCTCTGAAGAGGGAAGAATCAAAATTAACCGTGTTGACCAAGCCCTTTATATTTGCTTCCGTCCGAAGGCTGTGAAATGCCAGGACAACTGATGAATCAGTCAGAAGATTAGCAACCTCGGTGGCGCCGAGTTGTGCGTCTACTGGTACAGCGATGCCTCCCGACAGCAAAATCCCAAGGTATGCCGCGCACCACTCGACCCTGCTTTCTGAAACGATCGCAATCCTGTCACCGCTCTTTATCCTTGACCTTACGAGATAGGATGCGATCCCATTTGTGTATCCGAGGAATTCTCCGTAGGTTACCGTTTCCCATGATTGATCGAAGTGGTTGAAAGCGGTATTGTCTCTGTTCTGCCTTGCAGAGCGAACAAACAAATCAATGATCGTCTCAGTATTCATCAGGGCATTCATGAAACCGTTGTGCTCGTCTTGCCTGCGAAGAATATTGGTAATTGCATTTTAACTTGGCTCTTGATGCTGTCAGGCAGTTTCTCGTCTATATCCACTGGTGTTTTCATATTGTCGTCTCCTGTCCTGTAAGGATATATACAAAAATACCATTTTCTAGTGCTGTTTTTCCTAGTGGTGCGCAGGCGATGGGATTTTTTCTGACTTACAAAAAATGAGACCACTACGAAAAAAGGTGCGGGGCATCCAGGAAAGTGGGGTCGCCTCGGAAGTCTCTCTTTTTTTTAATCGTCCAGTCGCTGAAATCTACCCCTGCCATCGTTGCGCAGGATGGTTAACTGATTTACAAAAAAGAGCTTGTTCAAATATAATTTCACTGAGATGAAAAAGGAAAAGAAGGAAAACAGATGCTTTAGGCGGTACACAAAAAAATATGCTGCACGCATCTTCAAAGGAAAAGAGATCCATCCCGTCGACATACTGGATTACTCTCTGGACGGCATAGGAGTTTTCACAAAGAACCCGCTTCACGTAAATCAGGGCGATATTTTAATGATTGAAAACAATGAACTGTCTTTACGGGCAGACTTTAAGGTGGAATGGCTGTCAATAACCGGGTCGGGACTGAGGATAGGCCTCCATAAGCTCGAACCGCTTAAGGGTTCATTGAAGAATTATCGGCTCTCCGACATTTTTATCGGCATCCAGAGATCCCTTAAGACAGGTATCCTCAAGATTAAGAGCGGCTCTATAAGGAAAAGAATTTACATCCGAAGCGGAGATATGATATTTGCAGATTCAAATCAGGACGAAGACAGGCTTGGCGAGTTCCTCCTGCGGGAAGGAAAAATATCACAGGAATCCTTTGACCGTTCTTCAGAACTCATCATTAAGACGGGAAAGAGGCAGGGTGCTATACTCGTGGAACTCGGCGTCATCACCCCGAAGGAACTGTTCTGGGCCGTAAAACGCCAGGCGGAGGAGATCATCTTAAGTATTTTTGATTTCTCAGATGCTGATTTCGAATTCCAGGAAGGGTCCCTTCCGACAGAGGAAGTTATCACGCTCAAGATGTCGGCAGGGAATCTCATATACAACGGGACAAAGAGGTTAACCTGTATCGAGCAGGCGAGAGACTTTCTCAACCTCCAACCCGAGACCGTACTTGGTTTTTCTGAAGACCCCCTCAACCTTTTCCAGGACATATCCTTCGATGAGGAGGACAAGAGATTCATCTCCTTTATTGATGGAAGAAGAACTCTGCAAGATGTCATTTCGCTCGCGGGACTTGATGATTCAACGGGGAGGAGGACACTGGCGGCACTCCTCAGCACTTCAGTCGTCGAGGCTTCCGAGGGAGAAGCACCGCAGAAAGGTATCACCCCGGAAGATGTGCTGCAGCAACCTGAAATGCCACCGGGTCTCATCGAAAGGATCGAGGAGATGTGCAGCAAATGCCAGACTGTCGACTATTATGCACTCTTGGACGTTGATGGATCAGTAACGGACGCTAAACTTCGGTGGGCTTTTTACCGCCTCGCAAAAGAATTCCATCCTGATAGGCACTTTTATCTCGATAAGGACATGAAAGTGAAGCTTCATCAGATATTCTCCTGTCTCACCAATGCCTACAGTGTTCTCAGCAGCACGGAAAAGAGAAGGGAGTATGACAAACCCCTTTCCGTCGAACAGACGAGCGTATCGAGGGCAGAACTCGCTCGGAGTAAATTTGACGAGGGATACACAGCATATGAAAAGGAACTTTTTGCTGACGCTGTCCGGATATTCTCCGAGGCTGCCCAACTTGACGACTCGGTGGCTCGGTATCAATATTATTACGGACTTGCCCTTATACGACTTGATAGACTCAAAGAGGCGGAACTGATTATGACGAAGGCTCAAAGGTTGGAACCCGAAAACGATGAAATCCTCACTGCCTTGGGGTACCTTTATGTCAGTCTCGGTTTTCCCCTCCGTGCGCAGTGGAACTTCAGGAAGGCATTGGAACTGAACCCGACAAACGAAAGGGCAAAAAATGGATTGCTGGCCTCTAACCAGGAGCCTTAACAGGCTGTGGTTGCAAAAAGTGGCAAAGAACAGCATAATTCTCGAATATGAAGGATAAAGAAAAATCACCTCCTGAACAAAAATCTGTGGTCAGTCGGCTCGAAGAAGAAAAACAGGCCCTTGCCCAGAAGCTTGCAAAAGCGCTCAGAGAGAATACGTCCCTTTATGAACGCCTGGCAGAGCTTGATATAACGATGAATATCAAGACAACAGAGCTCAAAAAAGGGGTCGAGAACCTCTCAGCCGGTCGAGACGACTTACTCGAAGAAAACGAAAGCCTGCTGAAGGAGCTTTCATTAAAAGAGCTGAAAATCCAAGACCTTCTTCGAACATCCGAAATAAAGCAGCTCCTCTTGGAAGAAACGAACGGGCATCTCATCATGGCAACACAACAGATGAAAGAGTGGCAATCCAGCCATAGAGACCTCGAAACCCTCCTTGAAAGCATAAAACGAGAAAAGACCGTCTTAGAAGAGGAGAAGGAGACACGCGAAGGCGAGATCCAAACCCTCCTCAAGGGAATACAAGACCTCAAGTCCTCTCTTGAAGAAAAGTCAGAAAACATTGCTTCACTGAGCGAGAGCCTCGAAAATCTTCGCTCTGCACTCAGCCATAATGACGATGCATTCCCTGAACGCGTCAGGACCGAGATTGAAGCGCCTCTCGCTCTTAAGGACGGAGAAATAGAGAGGTTAAGAGAGCTCCATGAATCGGCTCTCAAAAAACTCAGTGAGGAACACGAAGACCTTCTCAACCAAAGGAACGTGGAAATCGAGCGTCTCTCTGGAGATCTGCAAAGACTTAAGGAGCAGTATGAGTCTTTATCGCGCGAAAATGAGGGTGTCGAAAAGGGAATCCTCGACGCGCGGATACGGGTTGCATCCCTTGAAGAAAAACTCTCAGAAAGGGAAGACTCGCTAAAAGAGCTCGAAGAAAAGCTTTCCGGA